>JBKPOZ010000102.1:0-10339 GCA_046733355.1 Pseudomonadota bacterium
TACGGGAATCGAAATCTGGCGTGTGAGCCGCCGCATCCTGAGGAGGCAGGCCTAAAGCGCGTTCACGCGAGTCTTCGACTCGTATTGAGCCGTCTCGAAGGATGGGGCGGCGTGTGCCCTCATGCTTCGAGACGCCGCGTCATGGCAAATTGTGACTCCATAGCACTCCACACGGCTCCATCGGACTCACCTAACATATTGGAAGGGCAAAATTTCTCTCTACAAGGTTCTATTGCGCTCTGCACGGCTCCGCTCCTATATTTCGGACACTCGCCGGACATTAGAGCCTTCCATGCCCAAGCCACGCAACGCGAAGCTCGAAAGCGCCACCGCCCGCCGCAAGCTAGCGGTGCGGAAGAAACCCTACTGGACCCCGATCAGCCCCGGCATCCATCTCGGCTATAGACGCAACGCGGGGGCAGGTACATGGTCGGTCCGCGTTGCCGAGGAGGGCGCTGAGTGGATTAAACGCATCGCGGTCACTGATGATCTCGAATCCGCAAGCCCGCCCGCCGTCTTGAACTACTGGCAAGCGGTCGACGCGGGGCGGGCGCTTGCCCGGCGGCAGCCCGGCGAGGCCATCGACGAAAACCGCCCGCTCACAGTCGGCGAAGCGCTTACGCTCTACGAAAAAGATTTGGTGGCGCGCGGCGGCAGTCCATACAACGCCGAGCATCCGCGCATTCATTTGCCTGCCGTGATCTTAAACAAGCCGGTGGCGTTGTTGGGCGCGAGCGAGTTGCGTAAATGGCGCGATAGCCTCTTGGACAAGGGGCTCGCACCGGGCACTGTCAACCGAACAAAAACAGGGCTACGTGCGGCACTTGAACTCGCGGCGGCGCACGATCCACGCATCGCAAACCAGCGGGCCTGGAAAGTTGGTCTCGCCGCGCTGCCAGACGCGCACGTTGCCCGCAACGTCATCCTCGACGACGCCACCGTGCGCCGCATCATCGCGGCGGCCTACGAATATGATCGTGCGCTTGGACTCATGATCGAACTCGCGGCGGTGACCGGCGCGAGGCTCAGCCAACTGTCGCGCCTCGAAGTTGCCGACCTGCAAGCTGACGGACCGGAGCCACGCCTCTTCATGCCGCTCTCGGCCAAGGGCCGGGCACGTAACAGGCGGCACGAGCGCCGCCCCGTGCCGATCACGACGGCGCTGGCGGCGGTGCTCAAGCAGGAAGCCGCCGGGCGCGCGAGCGAAGCACCGCTACTCTTGCGCAGCAACTGCGAGCGGTGGGGGTACGGCCGCAGCCGTCATCACCGCAATGACTTCCGGGCGGTGGTCGAGGCCGCCGGGCTCGATCCCGATAAAGTGACATTGAGCGCCATGCGTCACAGCTCGATTGTGCGGCAATTACTCGTCAACGTGCCGATCAGGATCGTGGCGACGCTGCACGACACCTCGGTGAAAATGATCGAGCGCACCTATTCCCGGTACATCGCCGGGCATAGCGACGCGATCGCGCGGCGCGCATTGTTGGAAATCCAGCAGCCATCCGCCCTTAACATCGTGCCCCTGGTAAAGGGCCGCTGATCGTGGCGCGACGTCGAGCGCCGGCCCGGCGTGGATTCCGTGATGAGTATCGGCTCACCGCCGAGCACTGGCAGGCGATCTCGGCGGCAATCTCTTCCCGCATTAAGAGCAAAGCCAATTGGGCAAAGCTCGGGCCGAAAGTTCGGGCCGACCTCGACACCGCCATCGTCCTTTTTCGGACCCTAAGCGCTCGTCGTCAGCGCTATCCGATCCTTGAAGAGCGACGGCACTGGCGTCGGATAATTAGCCTGATAACGAAGCTCGAAGCCGAGATGCGGTGGGTTCTTGGTCGAAACCCGGTTTTTGATGTTGGCGATCCGCGCTGGCCCAACCGCATACTGCATGAACTCATATGGGCCGTTGAAAAGGCCGAAGTCCATTCCGCCTTCCACGATACCTGGAGCGCATTTCGCGGCAGAAAGGACCCCTACCGCGACGCTCTTTACCACGATGTTTTGCGCGTCTGGACCAGACGATTGAAGGGACGGCTCGAAAATTATTGGGTCTCGGAGCAAGGAGAGCCCCGTGGTCCGCTGGTTGAGTTCTTCATCGCCTGCATAGAACCCGTGTTGGGCGCCAAGACCCCGCGCGCTGGTATCGTCGATATCATCGAACGCGAGCGCAAGGGGCAGCAATTGTTCCGCAAGGAGCTGGAAGCCTACGAGGCCAAGCGCAAAAACCTCCAGAACTAGGGTGCTATCACCGTCAAAAAAATTTTTGATAGCTCCCCCATGAGCCCGCTTCATGGAAGCCGTATCGTCCGCGATGAAGCCCCGTGGCCCCGCGGGAAATTTTCGTGGAGTGATACGATGGCGCCCCACCGCCGCGAAGTGACCGGCCGCAAACCGAGAGTGACCGCCGCCAGCGCGAAGCGCCGTGCCAAGCACGCCGAAGCCTCCGCCGACCAGGCTCACAACGAGACCGCTTCCGACGACGAGGCAAGCGGCGAGCAGGAGCCGACGCCGCACCTGAGCTTGTGCCGCATGCGCACAATCGGCCCCCACCGATCAGAGGACCGCCGGCCGCCTATTCGATCCGCCAGTTCTGCCGGGATCACAACATTTCGGAGTCCATGTACTTCAAAATGCGGGCCATGGGCCTCGGCCCGCGCGAGATGGCGGTCGGCACGCGCAGACTGATCACGAAAGAAGCCGCCGCCGAATGGCGCAAGGCACGCGAGGCAGCCGCCGACACAGCCTAAAATGGGCAAGCACGAAGCCAGATTGGCGCGAGCGAATACGTACCGCTGCAAGTCGCGAGCCGAGGGGGGACCTTTTTCCTCGCCGTTTCATCGCATCTTAAGTGGAGGCAAGCATGACGAATGAATCCAAGCGGAAATTCGGTGCTGAGATGGTTCAGCCGGATCTCAGCCCCCTTTCTGAACCAACCAAGGGGTTCTTTTCTAACCTAGACGAGTTGCGTGAATCCTTGGGTGAGGACATCAGCGGCATCGGATCCAAGGAGGTCTTAGTCCGTGTTCCGGTGCGGCGGCCCAAGAAAGCCGAGTTCGTCCGCACGCATCCCGATTCCACCATGCAGCTGGCCGCTACGGTCTATAGCGATCGCGATGAGAGCGAGGACGTATATTTCGTCACCAAGGAGATGCGCGATAAATTTGATGAGGGCCACCTCAAACCAGTCCGCCTCCAACTGACGATCTCACGCCGCGGTGTGCTCTTTATCTGGCCACTCACGCTGGCGCTCGACGGCAAGTCACTCGGCCGTAGCTGGCATGAGAGTGCGCTTAAGGCGGCGGACGTGGCGAACGAGCGATGGCTGCGGGTCGTCGCCGATAAGGCGCTCGGCGGCTATCGCATTCACATCGCCGAGGGTGAGATTCCAGACCCGATCTGGCCCGAATATGGCTTCGGCGAGTTGCTCGAGATTGCGTTTGAGGGTCGCATCATCCGGTCGGTCGATCATCCGGTAATCCGTAATCTGCGGGGACTCAAGTAAAGGTAGGGCGGCCCAGCCATGAACCGTCACGAGCGCCGGAGTGTGCGGGCGCAGCTGCGACAAATAGAAAAACCGGTAGGTGAAGGCGAACCCGGTAACTTGCCTTCGGTTCTGCGCCGGTTCCGTTCTATCTGGGCGGTGGATTTCGAGTTTCAGGCCGACCCCCTCACCGGCAGAGTGTGGCCGGTCTGCATGGTCGCGATCGAATTCTATTCGGGCAAGGAACTGCTGCTGTGGCGCGATCAGCTGTTAAGCCTGCGAAATGCTCCCTTCGACACCGGCGATGATTCGCTATTGCTCTGTTTCCAAGCGGTAGCTGAGCTAAGCAATTTCCTCGAGCTAGGTTGGAAGCTTCCACGCCACATATGCGACCTCTACGCCGAGCATCGCACCCAGACGAACGGAACCAATCCGCCCTACGGAAACAGCCTGCTGGGCGCCTTAGCGCTGCGCGGATTGGCTCACATCAATGCCGGCGAGAAAGAGGACATGCGGCAGCTGGTCCTGCGACCGAGCCGATCGTGGAGCCCTGACGAGATCCACGACATTCTTCAGTACTGTCGGACCGACGTTGACGCACTAATTGCGTTATTGCCGGCCATGGCATCGGCGATCCCGCTATCGCCCGCATTGCTTCGTGGCCATTACGGTGCCGCGGTGGCGAGAATGGAACGTGAGGGCATACCGATAGATCTCCGGCTCTATCAGGCATTCATGGAGAACTGGGAGACCTTCAGGCCCAAGCTAATTCGGGAGGCAGACATGTGCGGAGTCTACGAGGGGACCACGTTCAAGATGCTCCTCTTCGCCAATTACCTGGCCGGCAGAGGAATCCTAGCCGGATGGCAGCGAACACCCACCGGTTTATTGGCGACTGACGATGACACGTTCCTGGGGCAGATCGAACTCCACCGTCATCAGCCATTTATAACCGACCTGAAAAAGCTGCGGGAGCTGAGTGCCACCATCGATCGGCTGCGAAAGCTCAACCTCAAGATCGGGAGTGACGGGCGAGCGCGCGCGCAATTGAAGCCATTTTGGACGGTTACCGGCCGCAATGGCCCGGAAGCCAGTGAATTCATTTTCGGACCGGCTCGCTGGATGCGAGGATTCATTCGGCCGATACCCGGCTGGGGCCTTGCTTACCTCGATTGGCAGGCGCAGGAGATTGCGATCGCTGCAGCGCTGTCAGGCGACGAAAAGCTGGCTGCCGCTTACGCCAGCGGTGATCCCTACTTGTGGTTTGCGGTTGTGGCTGGATTGGCGCCACCCGGCGCCTCCAGTACCAGTTATGGAGCGATCCGAGCCGTCTGCAAGGTGCTGTTCCTCGCCATCAATTATGGGGCGGGAGCTTATCGCATCGCGGTGCAGGCCGGCATTTCAGTCGCCGAAGCCACGCACTTGCTGCGGTTGCACCAGGAGACCTTCCCGGTGTTCTGGCGCTGGATCGAGCAGACCGTGGACAAGGCGCTGCTCGGTGGCAAATTGCAGACCCCGTTCGGGTGGGAAGTGCGTGGGCGCATCCATGCCCAGCCAACGGATTTGATGAATTGGCCGATGCAGAGCGCCGGCGCTGATGCCATGCGCATCGCCGCCATCGCCGCTACCGAAGCCGGTATCGTGGTGCACGCCCCGGTCCACGATGCTTTTCTGATTGGCGCGCCACTGGAGCGTCTCGCGCGCGACACTGAGCACATGGCGGCGATCATGGTTGCTGCCAGTCAGACGGTGACCGGTGGAATGACCATCCGCGTCGAGGCCAACGAAGTTCGCTGGCCTGGTCGGTACATGGACGATCGCGGCCGCGAGATGTGGGACACGGTCATGGAACTGTTGCGCCGGCGAGGGGTAGCGACGGCGGCTTGAGGTGTTTTTCCCAATGCCCTTAGGGTTGCCACCACGGTGTGACGGCGAGGCCACTATAAAGAGACGGGGAGGCCTCTGGCATGAGACGGAGGCGCCTCTGGGAAGAGACTCCTAGGATCGGTCTTATTAAGAGTCTTATTAGGAGTCTTCTTAGGAGTCTCTTCTATCCACCTTAATAGGGAGAGAGACCGGATGACCCGTCCGTACTGGATGGACGACCCTGAGATCACGGGGGAACACGAGATCGATATCGGACTTCGGCCAAAACCGATGGTGGGCCGGTTCGTAAAGGGTCCAATACCACTTGATTCTCTTGTGGTGGTGAACCGGCTGCCAGGCAAGGCCTGGTTAATGCTGCTCTTGATCTATCATCGAACCGCGATGTCGTCGGACCGCTGGATTACTCTTTCTCATAATCTGCTAGAGGAATTCGGCGTCAACCGTGAAGCCAAGCGGCGAGCGCTGCGACAGCTTGAGGCCGCGGGACTGATCCAGACCGAGCAGCATAAGGGCTACCAAACTCGGATGCGCCTCGCCCTGCGAAAGAATCAAAAGAAGCGTGGATCAAAACACTAAGAAAGTTGGTGATGGTGAGGAAGGCTTCCTGCACCGCCATGCGCTGGAGGAAGAGGACCTGACCCAACAGCAACGGGAGTGGATGGCACGGCATTGGCCGGATCGTCAGCGTCGGTTTCGATCCAAGAATGTCGTGCCAATTGAATCGCGCCGTCGCCGCGTTTCTCGTGGCGATGACTAAGCGGGCCCGCAATCGCCTCAACATCCTTTTCGAGGACACCAGCGCCGGCTGGCTCATCGGTTCGCGGCTTCCACATCGAATGGTGCGCCCGTCGACGTCCCTGCAGGCGCGGCGACTGCAATCGGCCCTATGAGGTGGTCAATAACGAACTCGACGATTGGTGGCGGACCGGTTCGATTCGCGATGCGGTATTTGCTGCTCTGTCTTTATGTCCACGGCCAAGCAGACGGATCCTGGGGTTGAATGGATCGATGCCGTGCGTGAGGCGCTCAATGGGCGCGATGAAGTAAGGTTGCGCGCAGTTCCTGAGGGAAAGGTAACATCGTTGCCTGGGCTGCGGCACTGACGAGGCCTGGGCCGGTCTTTGTAACGCTGCCTCGCACGCGCGCGCCGCCATCGAGAAGCGCCATCAGCGTGCCCGGCTGGGTCACGTCGCTCGCCGGTTTGGTTTTTCATCTATCGGATTCGGCCGCTTCGAGTGCGGTCTTCGGGCGTCGAGCCTCTCGTGCGGCCCCCGCAAGTGCCTGCCACATCTGTTGCGCCCTCTCGTTCGGCCGCCAGCTCTCAGCCGCGGGGGAGCCTGGCGGGTAGGGACATTCGGCCTTGGGAGACTGAATACAGGGCCATTCCCACGGCCGGCATCGAAGCTCGTCATGCAACCGAGCGTGCAGCCCGTACCATCTTTCGCAACCAGCGCACTGCTTATGCTCCCAATATTTGCCGCCCCAATCGCGCGGTGCACAGGTGCATGAGATTGCCGCCATCTCGGTGAACAGGCTAATAACCAGCGGCGTAATCTGTAACGTAGGCGGGCGGCTGATAGGCTTTCGCTTGCTGCTCATTGCGGCGGCACCCATCCGAAGCCGGTTCCAGGACGGCCAGCGGCCGGTCGCAGCGGCTCGACGTCAAGCCCCAGCCTTGCGAGCAGACGTCCAACAAGGCCACGCGCAGCCGTCTCGTGTCGCAGCAAGGGGTGGTCCTTGAGGCCGTGTTTGGTCGAGATCACCGCACCCTGCTCGGCAATGATGGCGGCACATTCGGCGGCACGGTCTGCCGAAGCACATGCCTGCTCCAAGATCGCCCGCCCGCCGCTGTCGGTGATCGCATACTCAGCCATGATCGAACGCCACAGATTTGCGCCGGCTTCACGCAGGGTCGGCGGCGGGTCAGCTAAGGTTGGCGCCGATCCGGCGACTAACGGTGGTTCTTGCGATTTTCTGCCCATTGATTCGCTCACGCGAATGTTTTGCTCAATTTTAGCATAACTCGGCCGCACCCGCGCCCGGCTCTCCCGCTTTGATTGTAAACTCGACTGTCCCCCTCCTAAGTTGTGCTCCGCCTCCTGGCATCGACGAACAAGTGTTTGTCGCAGAATAACAAGTCCGGGGAATGGGGCAGCGCGACAAAGGAGTGGTACTTACAAGGTGCCGTCTCAAACCGAAATGGTGGGTCCCGTGAAAAAGGTAGAAGCAGCGCTCCGGAAACTTGGCTTCGTTGTTAACCCGGAACAAGAGATCGCCTCCATCGATGGTTCAAGTATCGAGGTCGCGTTCTACATTCCTGAGGAACAGCAACAGCAACAGCAACAGCAACAGCAACAGGAACGATATGTGTTGCTGATGATCCAGCTATCAACCGGCAAAGAGTTATTGCTGCGCATAAATGCGGACGAGATCATAGAGTCGGCCGAGCGTTGGGAGAAAGAATGATGGTCACGTCCTCGTGGGCGAGGACCTCGGCGAGCGTCTCGGATCTTATCATGGACTACTCCATTGATGGCTGCGGTCTCACTTTGGCTTGACGCCAGCTGAGGCCAGATTGGCACTCCATCTCGTCACAGGAGAAACACTTCGGTCCGCCGCGGCCAAACTCAGCATCAGTTATGAAACGGCACGCGCCCACCTTAAGGATATCTTCAATAAAGCTGGAGCCTGTCGGCAAACTCAATGGCGGCAATAACCGCCTTTTTCGTTTCCCGACCACTAAAAGGCGAGCCATTGCAGCAAAAAAGCGAGCAATAAGCCCAGGGCCCAGACAAGCAGCGAGCAAAAGAGCAAAACGCAAAGCGTTTGGCGGCACGATTTTATGTCTAATGCCAATGCGCTAACTTAGTCATTCAGTGACGGATTTAACCTTCATCAACCTTCTCTCTCTCCGATCCCATATGAACACCTGATCTCTGCCGCCAGAAACCCGATCTGGTCTTGCGCAACGTGAATACGGGCGCACTCTAGCTCTACGACATTGCAAACAATCAAATCAGGGGCTCCGCACCGTTAGGTACAGTCGATGGATTGGTAGCTCGGCGGATTTGCTGCTGGCGCTCAATGACGTGCTGATCATCGCGCCGTAGAACGCGCAGGTGTTCGAACCCCAATCACGGTTGCCGGGCGCGAGAATTGGGCCATCGGTAAATTTCAGGGTTAGGAGGCGCGCCTCGTCATTTATTGGCTGACCACCTCGACGCAGGCGGATGCGCCACATGGCACGAGTTTCTGTACAGCCTAAAATCGGCTCCATTTGGCCACGTCGCGGGCGCGCTGCGTGTGCATGTTTTTGGGGCGCCTGACCTACTCGAGCCAGAGATCCAACTCGGCAACGCGTTCTGCCGGTACCAAGAGCTCGCGGAGCTGATTAACTGAGCGATTCCGCGCAAAAGAGCCGCCTTCGATAATCAGAGCCGCGCGCGCATCGTGCGGACATGAAAATTGTGTTTCTCTTGCCCGTTCACCCAATTGGGGTGAGCGCTCCTGGTCACGCCGCGCCCGACTTCGGTTCTTTATGCAACCAATTAAATGCTTACGAACGTGCTTGCCGCGTCCAAAAAATAAAGGTGGTAACAAACAAAACTTTCAGGAATTCTTGACGGTGATCCCACATCTCATGGCGAAGAGACTCAGATTAGTTGCGACGGAGCAAGAGGATAGGCCAGGTTGGACGAACTCGAAGGGAGTTTCGCAAAAATCGACGCGAATCTGTCGCGTTAAATGCCGGCAATGCCAAGTGGGAGGTATATGGTCAAACTACCGCCGAGAGGCGCTCGGCGAGGATGGCTCGATAAAGGAAGATGAAGCAGCTTGAATCCCGAATCTTAAAAGACGGGCAAAATTCCGAGCTGCGCGATGATGGCGGCTGACCCGCTCATCCGGGCGTCGGGCCGATCCCGCGCGGCGATTGGGCGACTGAGGGGGGCAGCCATGACGACACTACATGCCTCTAAGGGCAGACGCGTTAAGTTTACGCCGCAAGTCATAAAGCATATTACAGATCTCGTGGCGCAAGGGGTAAACCGCCACGAGATTGCTAATCGATTTGGCGTGACCGTGGGCTCCCTCCAAGTCACATGCTCAAGATTGGGGATTAGCTTGCGAACCAACGGCTTAGGGCGCCACCTGGCCGATGTTAGGGGAAGGACTGCTCCTACTCCATGCTCGGTCGACATTGCGCACGCCGAGCAGAAGGAAATCTCGCAATCGGCAGCCCGCACCGCTCCTGCGGCCCATTTCGCGATAACGATGCGACTTCACGGCAAAGAGAAAACAACTCATATTCCGCTCCCTTCGCCCGCAATCGAATTACTGGCCCTCGAAGCAACGTCGCGAAATTTAGACATCGCTGCACTTATAGGGCAGGTTTTGATCGCGGCGATAAACAAAGATATGATCGACAACATATTGCGCTGACGAGGTCCCTACCCCTGAGCGCCTCCTCGCCAAAATCGGGCTACCTGCGGAAGAGCCCTTCCTGAACGTCTCATCAACGCAGAGCTTCCGTTGCATCCTGCATTTGCCGCCGCCTCTCAAAAAGTCCGCACCGCGGCCGCGAAACTGACGCGGCGTGCCATTTACACATCGCCTGTAAGTTGCGTACGACCGCCGTCTCGGCGCCTGAAATGATGGTCGGCATTCCATTCGCTGCCCCATTAATTAAGCAGACTTTAATTAATGTCTCAGCTGAATCAGATTAATTAATGCCGCACATATCAGAGGAGTATTTTTGGGACTTCTGTTTCGGCTGGCTTTTTTTACGACCAGCAGACATGAGACAAGCCCGTGACTCCCCGCTGAGCGGGTTTGGGGCGGTGACCTGCTACAGGGATTTCGGACCACGAATTACGTGAGAGACTGGCTCCCGATTCGGAGGGAGCAATGCGCAAAGCGCGTTTCACGGAAGAGCAGATGGTCGCAGTCATCCGCGAGGCAGATCGCGAGCCGGTGTCG
>JBKPOZ010000103.1:0-4292 GCA_046733355.1 Pseudomonadota bacterium
GGCCACGACTGTAACCGCCAGTCCTCGTAAGCGGTGCCGGCTCGAAAATCACTGGCTTTTTGCCCTGTTGTACTATGAATAGTGCCCGTGCCGCCACGCGCGGCGCAACCTTGAAATGTCCCGTTGCGGCATAGACCGCACCACCCATGATGCGCAACGTTCGAGGCCGGTGCTCAGCGCCGCCCTTCCTCACGCTCGCGGTCGGGCATAAACTGCTGCCGTGGACTTACGGCGACGGTCCTGTTGGTCGTGTGCGTAGTAGTGATCGTGCTCATCTTGTAGCAGATCACCCGGCAATGATTGCGTATTAGCCGTCGCCTACACGGCACGGTCTGCACTCAGGCTCATTTGTGCTTCCGGTCCCTGAAATCCCTCATGGCGTCCGTCTGGTGGCCGGTTTGTCGGCAACCGTCCAGGTCGAACCGCGAGGTCGGCGGCTCGCGATTTGATGCAGTGTTCTTTAAGCCCAAACCCGACAAGTAGCATTTCTTGCCAGTCCGTTGCACGTCGTCCCGGCCTCGTCTCCACATTCGGTGCGGTTGCCTTCTCGCGGGCCGATGAGGTTGCCCCCGAAGGGGCGCTGGTAGCCACATCATCCAGTGCCCCATCCTGACGTTCCTCTATCTTTCGCAAAAGCAGGGTTTCGTGGCCGACTGTTGTAAGGAGGGGGCCGTCGGCGTCATGAAACAAGAACGAGCGCGGCAAACCTCCCGCAAGCCGTCCGACCTTATCCCGCTGGTTTCTTAAGACGCGATAGAGGGCTCTCCTACGGAGTCGTGCAGTTGTCCTGCAGCTTTGTAAATGCCGAGGCTGCCGCCCATGTGGCACTCGCTAAGGGCGCGACCTGAGCTCGCAGAGCCGTGCAAAGGGCCGTCGCACGCTGGGGCATTGCAAAGGCGGGATTCCAAAATCGCTTTTCCTTGCGCCACAAACCCACTTCATCGAGGAAGGAGATCGTAAAATAATAGGCGGCGCCTAGTGAGTCATAGAATTCTTTGTCGAAGATCAACGTGCCATTTGATGTAAAGGAATGGCTAAGCGTCCAGTCAACCATTTCTTCTATTTCCGCCCGAGCACGCTGCCTTTGTCCCTCGCTAATTCTCGGCCATGCCAGCTTGAAAAACCGTACAATGTCGTAGTTGTTATGATCATTAAGTTTGCCTCGCCAGAGCCAGCCATATGGATATGGAAGATCCTTGATTTCGAACAATGTCTCAATGATTTGCGGCCACCTGCCAACACACCCACCTCGATATGCAATGATGTGATAGGTTATGCTGAGATCAAGAAGCCGGTAGATGCCATCGTGAAGACTCAACCAGGGACCCCAAAATCCTGAACTCGGATCCTGCGTGTCATTGAGAAATCTCAAATAGGACTGGCGATAGCCATCCGTGAGGAAGTTCACGCCATTGTCGCTGGCAATGCGGCTCAAATACGGTTTGAACAAGAGCTGTGGCACTGATTCGCTCAGCGATGCGAGGCTTTCTCGGTTAAATACGCCGGAGGCGGCGATATTTGAAATCTGGTGTGAATAGATGATACCCAGCAACTGGTCAGGCCGCTCGATCTGGGACAGAAACTTCAAAGGATAGGTCAGCTTCGGCCGCGGATTGGGTTCACTGGAGAGCTGATTGAGAGCGTCCACCGTTTGATCGAGTTCGAACACATAGTCGTCAACGGAGCCTCCCCATGCGCCATTCGGTTTCTGCTTGCCGGCGTCGCCTTGATCGAGCTGGTCGAGGCTGTGCTCCAGCCGATCAAGTGCGGCGTCGGCCAGCGGCCAAAGCGCGGTATACTCGACCAGGACTCTCGACAATTTGAAGAGCTGTTCGGAGCAATGGCGAAACTGCTTCAGGCGCTTTGCATCATCGAGCCGTAGCCGCAGTTCATGGAAGCGTTTCTGGCGCTCTTTCCGATGCGTGACGTAGGCGGGATCAAAGACAGTAAATTCTGAGTCGATTAGCTCTTTAATGTTGATTTCAGACCTCGCGCCGTCTCGCGTGCTCTTTGCCCGATCTGCTTCCAAGCTGACACGTGTGCTAGAATCATATGGCAAAACTTGCTTGTCCGATGCCGGGTCCAACAGGTCGGGCGCGGACTTCTGTTCGACCATTGTTGCAGGCGAGCCGGTCAAGCGTGACTCGCAGTCTTGATCTTGCGCAAACGCTCCTGTCGTAATCCAGCACAGCATTATCAGGCTCGGCAGGAGTTCTACCCGACGAACTTCGCGATCATGCCATTCGGAATTTTGCATGGCTTCCACCTAAGTTCAGGCTAGCTGGTCTTGATATGGTTAGTTTCACCGACCAGGCTGTTAGACCAGCTGGTATCCGGAAGTGTGGCATTCGCTGAAGCCGCATTGCAGGAAGACGGAAATCACGTTGATGGCGCAAATCGCGATCACGTACAGGCTGAGGATGTCGGCGAGCTTCTTGACCAGCGGAAATTCGCCCGGGGGTGCCTCGTCGAGATATTCGTCACCACCAACCGCCGCCAGTTTGGCAGCATATGCGACCAGCAAGCACAGGGCGATGATGATTGACCAAACTGGCATGTGAATACCAAACACCGCCGAGCCAATATATGCATGGCCTGGACGGGGATAGATGTCGAGCAGCGTCTGCCGCACCGAAACAACGAGCAGAAAGATCGTGAACAGCAGACTGTATCCTGTGTTCTGATACGAGAAGCCGCGTCGGAAATTCTGCATGATGCCGAAGCAGACGCCAAACATCGCGACCCGCTGCAACAGACAAAGAGGACAGGGAAGCTCACCTCTTGCATATTGAAACACCATTGCAGCCGTGAGGATGCCAGCGATGACCAACATCATCAACAAAAGATAGACATAGTTTAGAAGTGCGAGGAGACGTTGAATGCTGTTGGAGGCGACAGCGTCAATCACGGCTCAGCCCACTTTCGGCAGCAGATATGAGGAGTTCTGAAGCTGCGTCTGGATCCAAGGCATGCGGAAACCTGTCTCTGGATCGTAGATCTCGAATAGGAACTGCCATGCTGCTAGCAGGAGACAGGCAAACACGCAGGCGACTGCAAGCCGTCGGCGGTTCAACCAGCCGAAGACAAGCGCGAGAAAAACGCTCGCGAAGACCACGGCCATCGTGGGCTGATAAGACATGAGCATCTTCATGGCCGAAACCTATTCACGCGCCGACTGCCCGACTGCGGATCCCTTTCCAAAACCATACTCCCTTGGATTTTGGAAGGCCAGACTGGTGGGATATCGACCATCCTTCGGAATGCTCGTCGCGAAGGGCGGGCGAAAAATGAACTATTTCGCCCCGTCGAACAATGTCCATTCCTCGTGTGGCCGGCTCTTCAGATAACCAGCCTGCCAGTTCCATTGCGGGTGAACGCGGAGGAACTCGTCGGCGTCGAATGCAAGACTATCAGCGCGACCAAACCGACCCCACATGCTCATCGTCTTGGCGGCTTCCGCTGTGGTCACTTTGCCGTCCACCGAACCCGCAGGATAGTAAGGCACGTTCCAAACCGCATTGGGGTCGCTGACATAGGGCTGGGGGTCGGTATCGTAATGCGCGCTGATGGTGCGCGACGAGGGTTCGATTCGCATGAGATAAACATCAAAGGTGTCACCGAGAATTTTTTCACCAATCTCAGCGTTGATCTTCCCGTCGTACTGGCTGAGCAGTTGTGGCCATCGGGTGCGGCGGGCCCCGGTTTGCTGGCGAATATCGTTGAACCCCACATCCGAGGATTCGAGGTTGCGGATGCGCGGATCGTCCGGCGCGTTGTCGCCAAAGTACCAGCCACTGGTCTTCTTCTGAAAATTCGTATAGATCAGACCCTGCTCGTACTTGGCGATCTCGTTGGTCTTGATGTCACCGATCAGCCAGGAATTCGCGTAGCCGCCATTGTCCTTGGCGTCCATGAGCTTCACCCACTCATCGATGCTGGTCGCGTATTGCGAGGCATTCCGCGCGCGGACATACTCAGGCACCTTGGTCGTGTCGTAGCCCACAAAGCCGACGATTGTCGTCTCGACAACGACGAGCCCGCCGCCCGTTACCCAGAAATCGGTCATGGACGCGATCCAACCCGGCGAAGTCTGCATCACCATGCGGTTTCCTTCGTCCGGAGTGATGTCAAGGATGATGTTCATATATTGGCCGTTCCAGAACTCGGTGAAGGACTCGTGCCCGATGACGATTTTGCCGTCGGTGGTCGCCGAGCCGGTGGCGATGAAGGCGCTGCAATGGCTCTTGGCCTGGCTGGTGCCTTGATAGGCGCCGGGCGCAGCGCCCTTATAC
>JBKPOZ010000104.1:0-21374 GCA_046733355.1 Pseudomonadota bacterium
AGCTGGGACTGAAGGCCGGCGGCAAGATCACCGTCGAGGATGCCATCAAGGGTATGGTGACGAGGTCGGCAAACGATGCGGCAGTCGTCGTCGCGGAGGCGATCGGCGGCACCGAGCAGGAGTTCTCGCGCCTGATGACCACCAAAGCGCGCATGCTCGGCATGACGAACACGAGTTACGTCAATGCCTCCGGCCTGCCCGATCTCGAGCAGATCACGACGGCGCGCGATCAGGCCATTCTGGGCCGCGCCATCCAGCATCGTTTCCCGGTTTATTATCAGTACTTTGCCACCCCGAGCTTCCGCTACCGCAATCAGGACATCCGCAATCACAATGCGCTCCTTGGAAACGTGAAGGGCGTCGACGGCATCAAGACCGGCTATACCGAGGCCTCGGGCTACAATCTCGTGACCTCGTGCCGGCGCGACGACAAGCACATCGTGGCGGTGGTGCTGGGCGGCACGTCGAATGCATCCCGCGACGCGCGCATGCGCCAGCTGATCGAGGCACACCTTCCGCAGGCTTCCGTGCTGCGCACGGAACCGGTTATCACCGAACTCGGCCGCCAGGAAGACGGACAGGGCGTGCCCGCCGCTCCCGAGCTCGCTGCGTCGCGATCGGTGCCGGCCGCGCAGCCCGTGGCGCCGGCGCCGGCGAGCCCCGAGGCGCAAGGCTCGAGCGAGGAGCTCTCCGCGAAAGCGCTCGCCGTGCCGGAAAAGCCGAGCGCATCGGAGAGCAAGCCGCAGGAGCGCCACTCGCGCAGGCATCGCTCATCCAGGGCGGCGGACAACGCCAAACCGACGGCGCAACGCGGGCAGGCACAGACGGCGCCCTACACGTTCAACATCTTCGCGCCGCCGCCGCCAAGCTCGGCCATGTCCTACCGCGGCGCGCGCTAGCTCTTATTTTTCGTACATAGCTCGACCTGTGAACATGTAGGGGGCGGGTTTGAAACCCGCCCCTCCATGCGGCGCGGTCTCGCCTTGCGCGCCTTTGCCCACCGTGCGCAGCGTAGCTAAACAACCGGCATGGCCGGCATCGGATTCGCACTGGAGCGCCTTTATCGCAGCGCCTCGCTTACCGATCGCATGGCCTCCTTCGCGCATGCCTCGATCGTCGCTGCCGGCCCGTGCCTGCTCGCGGTTGTCGCCATCTGGCTCATCGGCGCGAGCATCAACGAGCTCGAAGGCAAGACCACCATCGCGACGTTTCGCGCGGTCATCATCTACAGCTTCGCGCTATCGTTCGTGATCACCGCGCCGGTGGCGCTGGTGAGCGCGCGCCTCATCTCCGACAAGCTGCACGATCGCGCGGTGGCGCCGATCCCGGGGATCATGCTTGCCGGGTTTCTGTTTTCCGCCGCGCTGACCGTGGCGACGGCGGCGGCGCTGTTTGGTCTTGCCCTCGGCCTTGGCTGGGTCGCCGGCCTCGCCGCGATCGCTGACTGCGCCCTCATCGCGCTGATCTGGGTCGCCTGCCTGTTCTGCAGCGTGACCCGCGATTACACCTGGATGACCGCATATTTCGCGGTTGGCATGACGGTCGCGGTGCTGGGCGTGACTTTGGGCTACAATCTGCGTCCCGACCTCGAGACAATGCTGTGGGGATTTAACCTCGGGCTCGGCGTGACCCTGTTCGGGCTGCTCACCCGCATCTTTTCCACGTTTCCGTTCGCAGTGCCCAGCATCGGTGCGCCCTGCCGCGAGCTGCTCCACGCTGCCGCGGGCTATTGGCCCATTGCGCTTGGCGGACTGTTCGGCGCCGCGGGCGCGTGGGCGGACAAATGGGTCGTGTGGTTCTCCCCGTACGGCACGCAGATTCAGTACGGGCTCGTGCATGCGCCGCTCTACGACAGCGCCATGTTTTTGTCCTATCTGATGGTCATCCCCGCCTATGCGGCGTTCATTATTCACCTCGAAGTGCAGTTCTTTCGCAATTACCGCCTGTTCTATTCGAGCATCCTGGAGCACGCGACACTCGCGCAGATCAGGGCGCACGGCAAACGCCTGCGCGAGGAGACCATCTCCTCGCTCTCCGCCATCACCGTGCCACAGCTGGTGCTCAGCGCGCTGATTGCCCTGTGCGCGCCGGCGGTGGTCGACGTGCTCGACATGCAGTTTCGTCAGGTCGGAATGCTGCGCCTTGGCCTGATCGGGGCGGTATTCCAGTTCCTGTTCATCACCTGCTCGTCGCTGACCCTGTACTTCGACAGACGGCTGATGTTCCTCCTCCTGCAGCTCGTCTATCTCGCCCTCAATGCCGGCGTGACTTTCGCGTTGCTGCCGCTCGGCTTCAACTATCTCGGCCTCGGCTTTCTGGTCGCCTCCGTGCTGTCGGCGCTGATTGCCTATCTGGCACTTGCGCGCACGCTCTTTCGCCTCGAGTATCTCACGTTCATTGCAAACAATCCGGCTGTCCGCATCCGAAAGCGGGCGGCGACAGCGTTTTAAGCGCCCGATCCGCCACATAGCCGATGAATCCCAGCTTGCTGAGCTCGCGCAGCATGGATGTTGCGAGCTGCGGGTTGTTGGTGTATTCGACCACGAACACCGGCTTGCCGGCGGCAAGCACCCAGTGCAGCCGCCGCACGGAATCGAGGATGCTGCGCTGGCCGTTGCGGGCGTCCGTGCCCTTCTCACCGTAGAGCAGATCCTCGCGCGCAAACCCGTCGATCATGCGCAGGAAATCGGCATTACTCAGCAGCGCGTCGCCGTTCTGCGGCACGACGAAAAAGCCATTGCGTCGCGCGCGGGCGTAGCCGGCGAGCGTGGAGATCAGGCCAATCATCTCGGCTGCCGCGTTCGGCCGCGTGTGTTTCCAGTGCTCGAACCTGTCGGCTCCGTCGACGTAGATGCCGTCGAATCCGGCATTGAGAATGCGATCGAGGTAGGCATCGGCGCTGCCGCAGAGAATGGCCTGCCACTCGGGCTGCCAGTATTTCACCAGATAGCTGTCGGCCGCCGCGTCTGTCTCCGGTCCGAGCCAAGACGGCCCCTCGTATGTCCACCGCGACTGCCAGTAATAGCGAGACTGGTCGGCCTCGCCGACGTTCACATAGGCGAGGAGCAGGCGGCGACCGCCAACGGGCCTGCTGCGCATCAACTCCACCACCTCGCGTGGCAATGGCATCGCATGGAGGCGGTCGAAGCCGTGGTCGATCGCGACGAGGTCGTAGGGACTGAGCTTGATCTCGGCCGGGTCGACGTTCTGCAGCTGAAAGGCCCAGCTCTTCACCGCGTTGAGCGGCGGCATCACGCCGGCGGGAGCAGCGAAAAGGAGAAGCAGGAATGTGCTTGCCGCGAAAAGAAAGCAGATGCAGCGGAAAAAGCGAGCAAACATGCTCAGATGGTATTCTCGTGCGTCACGTTCCCTCAAGGCATACCCGGATGCCCGCAGCCCGCCCACCCACAGTTTTTCAATCAGCGGCGCGCCTCCGCGATGACGTTTGCGGCGCTTGCGCCGTGCACTGATCTGTGTACCCTTAATCTGATCTCGTCCGAGCCGAGCATTTCCACAACATAGCCGCTCGACTCGATCTCACAACATGGACCTCCCGCTCATGAAGCGCGCATTCCCGTTCACGGCGTTGTTTTTTGCCTGCTCGTTCGGTCTTGCTGCGCCGGCTGCCGCGCAATCGACGCTGCAGCAGCAATTGACCCAGCAGTCCAACGTGAAGATTTCCTACGAGACGCCGACCAACCCGAAGTTCACGCCGATCTATGAGCGGCTCAAACAACGCAAGGTGCTCGAAGAGCTGCAGGCATTTCTGGCGCCGGTGCGGCTGCCGCGCGAGCTTCCCGTGCGCATTGCCCAATGCGGCAGCGAGAACGTGGCGTACAAGCCGAATGCGCCCGCGACGATATGTTATGAGCTGATCGACAGGATCGAGCGTTTCGTCGCCAGTCACACGCGCGACCAGAACCTCGCGCAACTGGTGATCACCGGTGGCTTTGTGCAGGCAACGCTGCACGAGACCGCGCACGCCCTGTTCGATGTGCTCGACGTGCCGATCTGGGGACGGGAGGACGACGCTGCCGACCGGCTTGCAGCTGTCACGATGATGCAGTTCGGCGACGACGTGGCCAATGTCGTGATGTTTGGTACGCAGACGCTGTTCCGCTGGTCGGACCAGAAATGGCAGGGCAACGCGTTCGCGAGCGATGTCTCCCCCGACTATCAGCGCTATTTCAACTATGCCTGCATCGCGGTCGCGGCGAATTATCCCCAATTCGGCGGCTTGGTGGAGCGCAAGATCATCCCCGAGCGTCGGGCCAAGCGATGCGAGGGCGAATATGCGCAGATCCGCAAGGCCTTCGATCTGCGCATCATGCCCCATGTCGATGCCGACCTGCTGGTCAAGGTAAGGGCAACTCCCTGGCTGGCATGGGTTGAAGGACAATAGAGGACGGAGGCTCCGACATGAGATCGATGAAGCGTTATGTCGTGGCCGGCCTTCTGCTCGCGTGGCCATGCGCGGTGACGGCGCCGGCTGCCGCGCAGACCGGGCAGATCACGATCATCGAGAATGAGAAGGGCGACGGCGGCTATTGGACGACGACGTCCTATGTCGACCCCCCCAAACAGGTCAGCCAGACGCGCGCGGCCATCAGGGAACGCATGATGAAGCGCCGTGTCATCGAGGAGTATGTCGAATTCCTCTCGCCCGTTCGCTGGCCGCATCGCCTGCGGCTGTTTGCCAGTGATTGTTACGGCGGTCGGGGTGACAGCCCGCATTACATGCCGGGCCGCTACTTTATCAACATGTGCTACGCCTATGCGGAGCAGATCGAAAAGGAAGCGGATATCCTGCTGCAATTCCAGGAGAAGAAGAAACTTTGGACTCCGGTGTCGCGCGATAACCTGATCGCTGGCATGTACGTGGCTGCGCTGCTGCACGAGACCGGGCACGCCGCCTTTGATATCCTCGACGCGCCGGTGTTCGGGCGCGAGGAAGACGCCGCCGACCAGGTGGAGGCGTTTATCGCTTTGCAATTCGGCAGGGACGTCGCGCGCACCGTGATCAAGGCAGATGCCTATGAGTACTTTTTGCATTCCGATCCGCCGATCAACAAGCCCAATATCCGCGACCCCAACTATCCCAAGGATCCTGCCGCGCAATGCTGGTGGGATCCGTTCTGCGCCTATGCCGACGAACACGGCACTTCCAGCCAGCGCATGTACAATCTGATCTGCATGGCGCATGGCGGCCATCCCGAGTGGGTGAAGGATTTTGTCGAGTCGCGCTGGCTGCCGCCGGACCGCGCGAAGAACTGCGGGGCCGAATACCAGCGGGCGAAAGCCGCGTTCCAGAAAACCATCCTTCCATTCATCGACCAGAAGAGGATGGAGGAGGTGATGAAGCGAAGCTGGTTCACCGGCACCGAGCTCAAGGAACGCTGAGGCCGGAGCCGCCGCCGCACATGCAGCATCGGGGCGAGGCAAGGCAACTGCGGCCTTGCTCTAGCCTTGCCCCACAAGAATCCGTCAACACCCGGGATGCTTCAATGCAGCGCAACCACCACGCCCTCGTTCTCGCCCTGCTCTGCATAATTGCAGCGGCCGCGCCCGCAGCGGCACAGACATCGCCCACGCAAGGCCACGTGAAGATCGCCTATGAGCGACCGACCGACGCAAGATTTGCTCCGATCCATGACCGCATCATCAAACTGAAGGTGCTGGAAGAGCTGCAGGCCTTCATGGCGCCTTTGCACCTGCCGCGCGACATCACCGTGCGGACGGCGCAATGCGGGAGCGAGAACGTCCGCTACAGGTCCCCGGGGCCGGCGACAGTCTGTTACGAGCTGATCGGCAAGATCGAGCAGCTGGCGCAGACCCGCACGCAGGATCCGATCATACGGCAAACGGTCATCATCGGCGGCTTTGTGCAGGCGACGTTTCACGAGACCGCCATGGCCCTCTTCGATGTGCTGGAAGTGCCGATCTGGGGTCGGCGCGAGGATGCCGCCGACCGGCTTGCCGCCGTCGTCATGATGCAGTTCGGCGATGACGTTGCCAGCACCGTGATGCAGGGGACGCACCTGCTCTTCCAGTGGTCGGACCAGAAATGGACCGGCAGCGCCTTTGCGAGCGAGCTTTCGCCCGATCAGCAGCGGTTTTTCAATTATGCCTGCGTCGCCGTAGCGGCCAATCGGCCGCTGTTCGGCGGGCTGGTGCGCAACAGGGTGATCCCGCAGTTTCGCGCGAGAGAATGCGACGACGAGTACGCGAAGATACGCAAGGCGTTCCATCTGCGCCTCATGCCCCACATGGATGCCGACCTGCTGGTGAAGGCGAGAGCCACGCCATGGAAGCTGTCCCTGGCTGCTCAGCAATGAGGGAGGCAATCATGAAATTGCTGCAACGTGGTTTGCTGCTCGCCGCCGCGGCCGGCTTGATGCTGGGCTGTGCTGTATCCGCGCGCGCGCAGACTGGCGTCGTGCGCACAATGAGCGGGCCCGACGGCCCGTACTGGAAGACGACCTACGGCATCAACCCGCCGAGGCAGCTCAGTCCGGAGCACGCCGCAATTCGCGAGCGGCTGATGAACCGGCGCGTGCTGGAGGAATACGTGCAATTCCTCTCGCCGGTGCGCTGGCCGCATGCGCTCGACCTGCTTGCAAGCGACTGCCGGGGAGGCTCGGGGGACAGCACCTATTACGCGCCCGGTCTCTACTACATCAACGTGTGCTATCCGTTCGTAGCCGGTTACGAGCGGGCGGCGAATTTCCTTTTTCAGGAGCAAAGCAGACGCAAACTGTGGACGCCGGTTTCGCGCGAGGCGCTGGTTGCAGGGATGTTCGTCGCCACGCTGCTGCACGAAACCGGGCACGCGGCGTTCGACATCATGGATGTGCCGGTGTTCGGGCGCGAGGAGGATGCCGCCGACCAGATGTCGAGCTTTCTCGCGCTGCAGTTCGGCCGCGAGAATGCGCGCACGGTGATCAAGGGGCGCGCTTACTTCTGGTACTTCGAAGCCGCATACCAGCGGGCAGATCCCGAGATCGTGAAGCCTGACCCCAACAGCCCGAATTATCCCAAGGATCCGACGCAGCAATGCTTCTGGGATCCCTTCTGCGCCTATGCGGACGTGCACGGCACGGCGAGCCAGCGCATGTACAACACCCTGTGCATTGCCTATGGGGGGCACCCGGACTGGTTCAAGGAACCGGACTGGTTCAAGGAAATGGTGGACGCCGGCTGGCTGCCGCCCGAGCGCGCGAAAAACTGCGGCGCCGAATATCAGGACGTGAGGCTGGCGTTTCAGAAGACGATTCTGCCGTTCATCGATCAGGAGCAGATGAAGAAAGTGCAGGCGCGCTCCTGGTTCACGGGCGAGGAGCAGAAGGAGCGCTGAGCTTCGGCCTCGCTCCTCGTCATGTCATCGCCCGCGCATGCGGGCGATCCAGTATTCCCCAAGTGCTATTGTTATTGGATGCCCGCGTTCGCGGGCATAACATGGGGCGTGGACTTACGTCTTCCCGCGCCGTAGCCAGCCGTCGAGGCTCAGGCGGCCCGGACCGGCCGTGAAGAGCGCGAGCAACCCGCCCAGAATGGCCACGTTCTTCCAGAACTGGGTCGTGTTCTGCGCTCTCGCGGGCTCCGTCATTGTCCAATAGCGATGCGCGATCCACGTCGCCGCGATCGTAAAAGCAATGAGCAGCAGCGTGGCGTAACGGGTGGCGAGGCCAAGCACGAGGCCGAGGCCGCCGACGAACTCGACCACTGGCGCAATATAGGCGAGAAACGACGGCACGCCCTGGCCCGTCATGCGGCCGGTGAAAGCCGCATAGCCCATGAGCTTGCCCCAGCCGCTTTGCAGAAAGATCCAGCCGAGCATTATCCGGCCGACCAGCAGCAGAAAGTCATTCCACGCGCTGGCCAGCGGGTCGGCATAGGACAAAACCGGGTGCGACGAACTCAGCGCTCTCTGCTCGGCCACGGCGGCTCCTCCGAATGTTTGCTGTTTCCGACTTTGTAAAAGATGCGCCGCGGCGTCAAGCAGGTGTAGCCCGGATGAGCGAAGCGATATCCGGGGTTGCTCTCCCGCATGTCGCTTCGCTCATGCGGGCTACGATGCTGGGTTACTGCAGCACAACCACGGGTGTGCCCACGCTCACGCGGCTGTAGAGGTCCATGACGTCGCGATTGTGCATGCGGATGCAGCCGTAGGAGACGAAGCCGCCGATCGAGCCCGGATTGTTGGTGCCGTGAATGGCGTATTCGCCCACGTTGAGCGTCATGGCCGCAGCGCCCATCGGGTTCTGCGAGCTGCCGCCCGGGATTACCGCCGGCAGGTTGGGCTTGTCGTGTCTCACTTCTGCGGGCGGAGACCATGCCGGGCGCAGAAACTTGCCGTTGATGTAGCCGGTGCCGGTCCAGGTCTTGCCGGCTCTTCCGACGCCGACCGCGTAACTGAGCGTCTGGCCGTTTTGGAGGACCAGATAGAGCCTGCGCTCGGATGTGCGGACCACGATGGTGCCCGGCGCGTACTCGCCGACCGTGCTTGCGCGCGCGAACCCTGCGCTGGTGGCGGAGAACGGCAAGACGGGAATGGCCGCGAGCAAAAGTAGTGGTGCAAATCTGGTACGCATGGGAAGACCCCCGGCTTGTTCACATTTTTGAACCGCGACCTTCGCACAGGCGAAATGCCTCAGCCGGAAGCGTTCGTTCCAGCCCAGCCGATCCTTTGTCGCTGATCCGGCTGCCCTGGTTCAGGCAGACACGGGCGGGAGCGCCGCGAATCGCCCCGATCCGATCCATGATGGACAATAATTAACTAATGCGAGCTTTGGGGAAGGCGCGGCTTGGCCAGCGCCTCAATCAGCGGCCCGACGTGATCGAGCTCCTCGATGGACCACACTCGGCGCGCCAGATCATGCGCGCGCTCCTTGCCGAGTACGGGGGAAACGAGGTCGAGAAACTTCGTCTCCAGTGCCGCATCGTCGAGTGGGAGCATGCGGGAGCCAAGCGCCTCGTCGGCCGCCCGCGTGAAGGTGCCCCGCGCCGTCGCAACGGTGACCCGCGCCGGCCGCAATTGCGGGTAGAGGCGGTCGATCTCGGCCGGTGCTGACACCGCCACCTTGCGCGCGAGCTTGCCGATCTCGTCATCGCCTCGTGCCGCGTCGCTGAAATGTTCAAGCCTGATCGTGCGGTATTTGACAGCCAGCGCCATCAGATAGGGGAAGCTCAGCTGCGCGCTGGCGAAATCGTCCCATCCGGTGCGCGCATGCGCTGCGGCAATCCGGTAGGTGGCAACGTCCACGCGCTCCACCTCGTCAGGGGCAATGTTTTGATCGTGGAGAATGCCGATGAGCGCCTCGATGGCGGGCTGGATGTGCCGGCAGCAAGGATACGGCTTGATGTAGCAATCGGTGATGCCGAACGGCAGCACGGGCGGAAGCGCGACGGGGGAATCGCTCTGTCCCAGAAATGCGTGCATGAAACCCTCGGGCGCCTCGATCACGTCAGGCGGCCCCACAATTCCCTCGCGGGCGAGGAGCGCGGCCAAAAGTCCTTCACGCGAGGCATGGCCGGCGTGCAGCCGTTTGACGTCAGCGCCGCCGTTCACGAACGCAAACAGGCCCGCTGCGCTCGACGCTGCAATCCCCAATGCGTGGCCGAGAGCCGCAGAGGAGAGACCGTAAAGCTTGCCGGCGGCAATCGCGGAGCCAAACACGCCAACCACGGCCGTGGGATGAAATCCGCGCCGGCGAAGCTCCGGATGAGATGCAGCGCCGATGGAAATCAATGTCTCGTAGCCGGCGACGATTGCCTCGAGAAGCGCCGCCCCGCTCGCTTTTTGCACAAGCGCTGCGGCAAGCACCGCCGGGACGACCACGCAACCTGGATGCACGGAGCCTTGGCGAAAGCCGTCGTCGAATTCGATGCCGTGCGCGGCCGTTCCGCCCAGAAAGGCAGCATCAAGAACGCTGGCGCGCTCTTCGCGTCCGGGCACGGCTACACATTCCCCGTGCGACGTGCCGCCGAGCACGGCCTGCGCTTTGCGGCAGAGGTCGCCCTGCGCGCCGGCAACCATCACACCGATGGTATCGAGGAGATGCCGACGCGCATGGTGTCGCACGTCCTCGGGAAGCGCCGCATATTTCAGCCGGGCCGCAAATTCGACGAGGCACGCGGTCGCGCCCGGGCGGGGATGCTCGCGTTGCACAGGCTTCATTGGAGCATGATCCCGAAAAGTGGGAACCGGTTTTCGGACAAGATCATGCTCCACCAAATAAGCACTTCAAGGAAAGGCGCCCGTCTCTGGTTTCACGCCAGAGCAGCGCGGAAGCGGTCGCGCATGAGCGAGCCGTCGAAATTGCGTTTGGCGGAAGGCGGCTCGCCGGGGCGCACGCGCAGCACGACAAAGCGCACGCTGTTCCCGGTCCGCAGCAGCCGCGCTCCTTCACCGATATCCGCATTCGCCGCGACCGTGCGCGTCTGTTTGATGCCGCAGCCAATCGCGATTTTTTCCAGATCGGTGCCGAGGCTGGTATGGCTCTTCTGCCAGCCGGTCTCGCCGTAGTGGCCATTGTCCACGCACAGGATTGCCAGGTTTGGCGGATTTACCGCCGCAATGGTGGCGAGTGCGCCGAGATTCATCAGAAGCTCGCCGTCCCCGGTGACGACGAGCACGCG
Organism: Pseudomonadota bacterium; assembly: GCA_046733355.1. Taxonomy (GTDB): domain Bacteria; phylum Pseudomonadota; class Alphaproteobacteria; order Rhizobiales; family Xanthobacteraceae; genus VAZQ01. Next base: position 10,639 of record JBKPOZ010000104.1, read on the forward strand.
CTTGTCGGGCCGCGCGAGCGCAATGCCAAGCCCCATCATGCAGGCGGCGCCCATGGCGCCTCCGAGCGAATAGACGTTGGCAGCGTCGCCGGTGACCGCCGCCACATCACAGGCCGTGCCGCCGAGTCCCGCAATAATGAGGAAATCCTCGTGACGGCCGATCAGCGGCGGCACCGCCTCGGCGCGGTCGAGGGCGAACCCTGCTGCGAGCGTGGACGTCGGATGCGCAGTCACTCGTCCCCTCAGAACGGTTTGGCGCCGATGAGGCGTTGGGAGAGCAATACCGCCACCGCCTGGCCGCTCTTAAACGCCATGGTCAACGCGGCGCTCGCAGTCGGCACCACATCATCCGGATGCTCAATGCGCAGGCAAATGACTCCGATCGCAGCAAGTGCAGGCGCGGTCGCCTGGCCCATGGCAAATTGCCATGGATTTCCCTCGCCGAAATCCCCGCGCATGCTCACGAAAGTAAGGAACGGGAAGCGCCCGGCCTTGATCAACGAGAGCATATTGATGCAGTTGCCCACGCCGCTCGACTGCATGAGCAGCACCGCGCGCGCACCGCCGAGGTCGGCACCCGCAATGAGCGCCACGCCTTCTTCCTCGGTTGTCAGCGGGATCGCGCGCACCTCGTTATCGGCGAGGGCGCGCTCGATGAGGATGCTGTGGCCGGCATCGGGCACATAGGCGAACTGCGTAATGCCTTTGTGGCGAAGGAGATCGTAAAGCTCGTCCTGCCAGCGGGTGGGGTCGTTGCTCACGGCTCTTCCATCGCGGTCCGCAGGGTGGGTCGAGCGAAAGCGAAACCCACCATTGCAATGCCCTCCTGATGGGTTTCGCTGCGCTCAACCCATCCTACTATCCTACTATCCTCGCATGCCTTCACGGCTTTGCAACCGGTACAAAGATGCGCGAAGGTGCAGCCCATGAGCTGGGCAGATGCATTCGTTGCGGCGCTCAAGGCAAACGAGGTGCGGCTCGTGACCTATGTGCCCGACAACGTGCTCACTCCGCTCATCGCTGCGACGAGCGGCGACAATTACTTCGTCTCGGTCGGGGCGACGCGCGAGGACGAAGCGCTGGGCGTCCTCGCCGGCGCCTATATGGGCGGAATGCGCGGCGTGGCGCTCATGCAGACGAGCGGCTTTGCTCTCGTCGCCAATGCGCTCGCCTCGCTGATCGTACCCTATCGCATTCCCGCGCTCATTGCGGTCTCCGAACGCGGCACGCTCGGCGAGTTCAACGTCGGGCAGGTCACGGTGAGCCGCACCATGCGACCGGTGCTGGATGCGATTGCGGTGGAGCATCACACGTTGACCGAGGGAAGAACGCTGCCGTTTATTCTCGACAACTCGATCAAGCAGGCCTTCACCACCCAGAGCCCGGTCGCGTTCATTCTTTCGCCGCTCCTGACCGGCGGCAATCCAGTGGCTGCGGCGAAGCTGAAATAAAGGCCTGCCATGGCTGGTCCCACGGTCGACGCGATCAATGTCAAGGTGCTGAACCGCGCAGAGTTGACCAAGCGTCTCGTCAGCAAGCTCGCGCGCGAGGAAGCGGTGATTGCCGGCATCGGCAACACCAATTTCGACCTGTATGCGGCCGGACATCGGGCGCAGAACTTCTACATGCTGGGCAGCATGGGCCTGGCATGCCCGATTGCGCTCGGGGTAGCGCTGGCGCAGCCCGAGCGTGGTGTCATTGCGCTCGAGGGCGATGGCTCGATGCTGATGGCGCTCGGCTCTCTCGCCACAATCGGCATGCTCGCGCCGCGCAATCTCACCCTCCTCATCATGGATAACGGGATCTATCAAATCACCGGCAAGCAGGCGACTGCGACCGCCACCGCCGCCGACATCGTCGCTATCGCCCGCGGCGCTGGCATCGCGAACAGTCACTGGGTGCGCGACGAGGCGCATTTCGAGGAGCTGATCGAGCGCCCCTTCGATCGGGACGGGCCGGCGCTGATCGCAGCGAAGATCGACGCGCAGCCGGGGGGCGGCCAGACCGTGCGCGATCCGCCACTCATTCGTCACCGCTTCATGCGCGGCCTGGGCACCGGTCGCAAATCTCCCTTAGATGAGTGACGCGCTCATCCTCCCCCGCTCCGCTTCGCTCCGCAGGGAAGGATGAGCGCTTCTCTGTCTTCCGAGTAGCGACCGCAGTAGCATTGCGGCTGGCACGATGGCGAAGAACATCAATCTCAATCCGTTCACTACTCGTCCCGAGATCGACGGCACCTTCGGCGTCGTCGCCTCAACGCACTGGATCGCCACGGCCGTCGGCATGGCGACCCTGGAGAAGGGCGGCAATGCCTTCGATGCTGCGGTCGCTACCGCCTTTACCCTGCAGGTCGTGGAGCCGCATCTCAATGGACCCGGGGGCGATGTGCCGGTCATTCTCTATGATGCAGGGCGCGACAAGGTCGAGGTGCTGTGCGGGCAAGGTCCCGCTCCGGCCAAAGCCACCATTGCGCATTATCGCAGTCTCGGTCTCGACATGGTCCCCGGCACGGGGCTGCTTGCCGCCTGCGTGCCGGGTATGTTCGACACCTGGATGACCCTTCTGCGCGACCAAGGGACCATGCGGCTCGAGGACGTGCTTGCGCCCGCGATTTCCTATGCGCGAGAGGGTTATCCGCTGGTGGAACGCGCAGCCGCCACCATTTCCTCGGTCGCAGAGCTGTTTCGGCATTACTGGCCGACATCGGCAGCCGTGTACCTGCCGGCCGGCAAGGTGCCGGCCGCCGGCTCGCTGTTTGGCAATCCCAGGCTCGCCGATACTTATGCGCGCGTGCTGGGCGAAGCGGCCGCCGCCGGCGGCGAGCGCGTCGCCCAGATCGAGCGGGCGCGCAAGTGCTGGTCGCAAGGTTTTGTTGCCGAGGCGATCAACCGCTTTTGCCGTAGCCAGGAGGCGATGGACACGAGCGGCGAGCCGCATCGCGGCGTGCTCACGGGCGACGACATGGCGCGCTGGCAGGCACGCGTCGAAGCGCCGCTGCGTTACGAGTACGGGCGCTACAGCGTTTGCAAGCCGGGACCGTGGGGGCAAGGCCCGGTCATGCTGCAGCAGCTCGCTTTGCTCAAAGGGTTCGATCTCGAAGGGGCCGCGCCCGCGAGCGGGGATTTCATCCACATTCTGGTCGAATGCTCGAAGCTCGCCTACGCGGACCGCGAGAAGTTTTACGGCGATCCCGATTTTGTCGAGGTGCCCATGGGGCCGCTGCTCTCAGATTCCTACAACGACGAGCGGCGCAAACTCGTGAGTGGCAAAGCCTCGCTCGAGCTGCGCCCCGGCTCGATTGCGGGCTATGGCGCGGTCGTGAAGGTGGGGCGCGACGACAGGGGCAGGCGCGCGGCCGCCTCAATGGGCGCCGGGGAGCCGACGGTCGGCCGCATGGGCGAGATGGTCGGCGATACCGTGCATTTTGACATCATCGATCGCGCGGGCAACATGGTTTCGGCGACCCCTTCCGGCGGTTGGCTGCAATCCTCCCCGGTGATCCCCGAGCTTGGCTTCTGCCTCGGCACACGCGCCCAGATGTTCTGGCTCGAGGAAGGCCATCCCGCCTCGCTGGCCCCCGGCAAACGGCCGCGCACCACCCTCTCTCCCACGCTCGCGCTGCGCGATGGCGAGCCTTACCTCGCCTGGGGATCGCCGGGCGGCGACCAGCAGGATCAGTGGAGCACGCAGCTTTTCATGCGCCACGTGCATGCGGGCATGAACCTGCAGGAGGCGATCGACGCCCCGGCATGGCATTCCGAGCATTTCCCGATCTCGTTCTGGCCGCGTACGGCGCGCCCCGGAGTGCTCGTCGTGGAAGGGCGTCTGCCGGCCGCCACCATTGCCGAGCTTGAGCGCCGCGGACACATCGTCGAGGTGGACGCGGACTGGTGCGAAGGCCGGCTCACGGCTGCCGCGCGGGACGGAAAGCGCCGCCGCGCCGCGGCCAATCCGCGGGGCATGCAAGGTTATGCGGCCGGCCGTTGAGCTCGGCCATTGGGCAAAACAAAGCAGGCGAAGTCGCGTGACTTCGCCCGCTTTGGCGGGCTGGTCAGGTGCTGATTGCGCTTTCCCTTACCACATCATCCCGCGGTAGCAGCGGTCGACGAGCGTGATAGCGCCCGGAGCATAGGAGCGTTGCTTCATTACCTGCTTCCAGCAGGCCGCATAACGTCCGCTATTTACGGTCGATTTCGCCGCATCCGCCGAAGTCGCAAAGCCGAGCGCACCGAGCCCGAGCGCAAGCGCAACCGCGATAGCCATCTTCTTCATATCAGCATGCCTCCCTGAAGAGCTTTCGCTTTATGTTTCTGATCCAAGTTAGTCGCAAAAATCGTATGTACGGTTCAATACGAGTCAATCTGCCGCGCGCAGGTGCGACAATTTGCGCAGCAATAATTGCAGTTCAGATCGGCAATTCAAACAGATCCGATCCCGGTCTCAGACCGCCTTGGCCATCTCGCGTAGCTTGAATTTCTGGATTTTTCCGGTCGAAGTCTTGGGCAGCTCGGCGAGCACCACGAAGCGCGGACATTTGTAGCTCGCGAGATTCTGCCGGCACCAGGCGACGAGCTCTTCCGCGGTCGCGCTCTGCCCCGGCTTGATCTCGACGAAGGCGCATGGCGTTTCTCCCCACTTCTCGTCGGGCTTGGCCACGACGGCGGCGGCGGCAACGGCGGGGTGCTTGTAGAGCGTGTCCTCGACCTCGATCGAGGAGATGTTTTCGCCCCCCGAGATGATGATGTCTTTCGAGCGGTCCTTGAGCTGGATGTATCCGTCCGGATGCATGACCCCGAGGTCGCCGGAATGAAACCAGCCGCCCGCAAACGCCTCCTCGGTGGCATTCTTGTTCTTGAGATAGCCTTTCATGACGATGTTGCCCCGGAACATCGCCTCCCCCATGCTGGTGCCGTTGCGCGGCACCGGAGTCATCGTGACGGGATCGATGATGTCGAGCGCCTCGAGGGTCACGTAGCGCACCCCCTGGCGAGCCTTCATGGCGGCCTGCTCGGCTGGAGAGAGCGTGTCCCACGGTCCCTGCCACTCGTTCACTGCCGCCGGGCCATAGGTCTCGGTCAGCCCATACAGGTGGGTGACGTTGAAGCCGGCGTCCTTCATGGCCGCGAGCACCGCCTCCGGCGGCGGCGCTGCCGCCGTGAAGAACTCGACCTCGTGATCGATGGGCCGCTTTTCCTCGGGCGCCGCATTGAGCAGCGTCGCCATGACGATGGGCGCCCCGCACAGATGCGTCACCTTGTGGTCGGCGATGGCGTTATACATTGCGCGCGCGCGCACCTGCCGGAGGCACACATGCGTGCCCGCAACCACCGAGAGCGTCCAGGGAAAGCACCAGCCGTTGCAATGGAACATGGGCAGCGTCCACAGGTAAACGCAGTGCTTGCCCATGCTGCCGGTGAGTACATTGCCGATGGCGAGGAGATAGGCGCCACGGTGGTGATAGACGACCCCTTTTGGATCGCCGGTCGTCCCCGACGTGTAATTCAGCGAAATGGCATCCCACTCGTCTTCTGGCATGCGCCAGGCGAAATCCGCATCCCCGTCCGCGATGAAACCCTCATAATCGAGATCGCCGATCCGCTCGCCCGTGCCGGAAAACTCCGCATCGTCATAAGTGATGAGCAGCGGCTTTTGCTTCGCGAGCGCCAGCGCCTCTCTTGCCAGCCGCGCATATTCGCGATCGACGATCAGCACTTTGGCTTCCCCGTGATCGAGCTGAAAAGCGATGATCCGGGCGTCGAGCCGTGTGTTGATGGTGTTCAGCACCGCGGCCGCCATGGGTACCCCGTAATGGCATTCGAGCATGGCCGGCGTATTGGCAAGCAGCGCCGCCACTGTGTCGCCGCGGCCAATGCCCCGTCTGGACAACGCCGAAGCAAGCCGCCGCGAGCGCGCATAGAACTCCGCATAGCTGCGGCACAGCGATCCATGGATGATCGCGGTCTGCTGCGGAAAAACGGCGGCCGCGCGCTCCAGCAACGTGAGCGGGGTGAGCGGCTGGTAATTCGCTGGATTGCGGTCAAGATCGATATCGTACGGCGTCATTGGCGAGTCCTCGCACGCGGACTTTGTTCAGGCGGCTGTAGCCCGGATGAGCGAAGCGATATCCGGGGCCATGTCCCGCATGTCGCTAAACGCTCATGCGGGCTACGATGCTTTCTGAGCGTAAGAAGCGGCAGCCGTTCGATCAATCGTTTCCGTTCGTCATTGCTGGGCTTGACCCGGCAATGCATGTTCTTACGAAGAAGATGCGCCGTCTTGCGAAAAACGATGGAGCTGCGGCTCAACCCCGCGGGTGACATTACGGGAGACAGCCATGGACGTCCGCACGAGCCGTTATCCTGATATCTATGCCCGCTGGCAGCGCGATCCGGAAGGCTTCTGGGCCGAGGCTGCGCAGGCGATCGACTGGATCGAGCAGCCGAAAAAGGTGTTTGATCCCGCGGCGGGTGTCTATGGCCAGTGGTTCGTCGGCGGGGTCTGCAATACCTGCTGGAACACTGTCGACCGGCATGTGCGCGCCGGGCGCGGCGAGCAGACGGCACTCATCTACGACTCTCCGCTTGCGGGGCAGAAGCGCACGTTCACCTATCACCGCCTGCAGACGGAAACACAGGTGCTCGCCGCCGTGTTGCGCGATTTTGGCGTGGAGAAGGGCGACCGCGTCGTTCTCTACATGCCCATGGTGCCCGAGGCGATCATTGCCATGCTGGCCTGCGCGCGCATCGGGGCGGTGCATTCCGTCGTGTTTGGCGGCTTCGCGGCGAAGGAGCTCGCCACGCGCATCGACGATGCGCGGCCCAGGCTTATCCTTTCGGCGAGCTGCGGCCTCGAGCCGGGGCGCGTCGTTGCGTACAAACCGCTCCTGGACGAGGCGATCAGGATCGCGACCCACAAGCCCGAAGCCTGCGTGATCCTGCAGCGCCCGCAGGCCGAGGGCAGCCTCGTTGCCGGCCGCGACCACGACTGGGCGAAGCTGCGCGACGACGCGGTCGTGTTCGCCCGCTCCGTTTACGAGTGCGTGCCGCTCTCCGCCACCGATCCGCTCTACATTCTCTACACTTCCGGAACGACCGGCCGTCCGAAGGGCGTCGTGCGCGATAACGGCGGCCACATGGTCGCGCTGCGCTGGTCCATGCAAAACCTATACGGCGTCAATCCGGGAGAGACCTGGCTGTGCGGCTCCGACATCGGCTGGGTCGTGGGGCACAGCTACATCGTCTATGCGCCGCTCGTGCATGGCGCGACTTCGATTCTGTACGAGGGCAAGCCGGTGGGCACGCCGGATGCTGGCGCCTACTGGCGGCTGATCTCGGAGCACGGGGCAGTTGCGTTTTTCACTGCGCCGACCGCATTTCGCGCAATCAAGAAGGAAGATCCGCAAGGCAAGCTGCTGGGCAGCTACGATCTCTCCAAATTCCGCACCCTGTTTCTCGCCGGCGAGCGCGCCGACCCGGATACGTTGCAGTGGGCCGAGCGCCTCCTGAACAAGCCGGTGATCGATCACTGGTGGCAGACCGAGACAGGCTGGTGCATCGCCGGCAATCCGGTGGGGCTCGGACAATTGCCGGTGAAGTATGGCTCACCCACGCTACCCATGCCGGGCTATGACGTGCGCGTGGTGGATGAGCAGGCGAACGAACTGCCCGCGGGCACCATGGGCTCGATCGTGATCAAGCTACCGCTGCCGCCCGGATGCCTGCCGACGCTGTGGCAGGCGGACCAGCAATTCGTCGAAAGTTATCTGAGCGAATTCCCCGGCTACTACAAGACCGCCGATGCGGGCTTCAAGGACGAGGATGGCTATCTCTTCATCATGGGCCGCACCGACGACATCATCAATGTCGCCGGACACCGCCTGTCGACGGGCGGCATGGAAGAGGTGCTGAGCGAGCACAAGGACGTGGCGGAATGCGCCGTGATCGGCATTGCCGATGCGCTCAAGGGGGAGGTGCCGTGCGGCTTCATCGTGCTCAAGGCCGGGGTGAACCGGCCGATCGGCGACATCGAGCAGGAATGCATTGCGCTCGTACGGCAGAAGGTCGGCCCGGTCGCCGCGTTCAAGCTCGCCATCGGCGTGGCGCGTCTGCCCAAGACGCGCTCGGGCAAGATCCTGCGCGGCACCATGAAGAAGATCGCCGACCGCGAGCCCTGGACCATGCCGGCGACCATCGATGATCCGGCGATCCTCGAGGAGATCGCGGGCGCGCTAAGGCAGCGCGGCGTGGGGGCATAGCGCTAGAAAACCCTTCGTGGGGAAATTGTAAAAACGAAGCCAAGCCGAATTCGGCTGAAAAATCGGGCGCGCGGCGCGGCGGCAGGCGAATCTAGGCGCGGGTGAATTCGACGCCGATGCGGTTCTCCGCTTGCCAGATCATCTTGCACGCATGGCTTGCCGGCTCGCCGGAAATGACCAGGTGGAATTCCGGCGGCACGCCCACGACGCTCGGCACAACCAAGCAGGCGCCGGCGCGCGAGATGTTGCGCACCATGCAGTCAATGACCGAACGCCTGTTGTTGAACAGGATCTTGCCGGCGCGCAACGTGCGCGTTTGCGACGATCGTCGGCGCTCATGCATGAGCCGTGTCCTGCTGTCCAACAGCAATAATCACGGCACGTCAGGATGCGCTCGCCCGGCTATGAATGCGTTAAAGGTTATGCTTGGCGCATTATCTGAAACTTCGCTCAAATTTTCATGGCCGGGACAAAGGCCGGGCATGACGGCGTAACGGCGCCGCCCTACTCGCCCTTGCCGCCGATCTGCTTGAGCTTCGCAAACACCGCATCGACGTTGAGCTCGTCGGCGGGCTTCTTCTCCTCCGGCTCTGGCTCACGCCGCGCCGTGGTCTCGGAGGCGGGCAGCAGGGTCGCGCCGGCGCCCTCGACGACAATCGGCTTCTCCTTCGAGGCGCGGTGCACTTCGAGATCGAGATCGATCTGCGAGCACAAGCTCAGCGTCACCGGGTCCATCGGCTGCAGGTTCGACGCGTTCCAATGAGTGCGGTCACGGATCGCCTGGATGGTCGCCTTCGTGGTGCCGACAAGGCGCATGATCTGGCTGTCCTTGAGCTCGGGATGATTGCGCACCAGCCACAGAATCGCGTTCGGCCGGTCCTGGCGGCGCGAGACCGGCGTGTAGCGCGGGCCTTTCTTCTTTTTTGCCTCGGGAAGCCGAACTTTCGGATCCAGGAGCTTGAGCCGGTAGTCCGGGTCGCGAACGCCTTTCTCGATCTCTTCGCGGCTGAGCTGGCCGGTAAGCACGGGATCGAGACCTTTGATGCCCTGCGCCGCATCGCCGTCGGCGATCGCTTTGACCTCGAGCGGGTGCAGCTTGCAGAAGTCCGCAACCTGGTCGAACGAAAGCGCGGTATTCTCAACGAGCCAGACGGCCGTCGCCTTCGGCATCAGCGGCGCTGCCACCATTGGGTAAATCTCCCTCTATGCCTCGCCCGCCGGGCAGGCGAAGCTTGGAAACCATCGGAATGACGGAAGTGGGCCAATATAGGCACTCTCCCCTGCTGCCCGCAATGGGCGCACCGGCGGGCGCGAGCTTTGCTTGACAGAGCCGCCGCGCAGGCCCCATCTCGCCAGATTATGATCGTAAGTGCCGGTGTCGGTGCAACGATCGCCATCGTGTTCCCTCTTCCATACGGAGAGGGTTAGGGTGAGGGGTTAAACCGACGATAGTGGCCCCCCTCACCCCAACCCTCTCCCGATGGGGAGAGGGAGCCTTCCGGAGTTTAGGTCGAGATGCCCTCTTCCCCCGCGCCGGGTGCAAAGGCCCCGCTGACGGTGCTTTTGTGCTCTCCGCGCGGATTTTGCGCCGGAGTGGTGCGCGCGATCGAGAGCGTCGAGCAGGCGCTGCTGCGCTACGGGGCCCCCGTCTATGTGCGGCACGAGATCGTGCACAACCGCTATGTGGTCGAGAGCCTCAAGCGCAAGGGCGCCGTCTTCGTCGAGGAGCTCGACGAAGTCCCCGATACGAATGCCCCGGTGATTTTTTCCGCTCACGGCGTGCCAAAGTCGATTCCCGCGGAGGCGCAGCGGCGCAACCTCTTCGCGCTCGATGCCACTTGTCCGCTGGTTACAAAAGTGCATCGGGAGGCCGAAATCCACCACAGGCGCGGCCGCGAGATCGTGCTCATCGGCCATGCCGGGCACCCGGAGGTGATTGGAACCATCGGGCAATTGCCCAAAGGTGCGATCACGCTCGTGCAATCGGTCGCGGAAGTGCAGAAATTTCAGCCGCGCGATCCCGCCAACCTCGCCTACGTCACGCAGACGACGCTCTCCGTGGACGATACGGCGGAGATCGTGGCGGCGCTGAAGACGCGTTTTCCCAATATCCATGGACCGCACAAGGAGGACATCTGCTACGCGACCACAAACCGGCAGGAGGTCGTCAAGAAAGTCGCTCCGATGGTCGATGCCATGCTGGTGGTCGGCTCCCCCAACTCATCCAACACGCAACGTCTGCGGGAGGTCGCCGAGCGCGCAGGGTGTCCACGCGCCGCGCTGGTGCAACGCGCCTCCGAGATCGACTGGGAGGCGCTCGGATCGGTCAGCACTATCGGGGTAACGGCCGGCGCGTCCGCGCCGGAAGACCTGGTGCAAGAGGTGGTCGGCGCCCTTGCGGAAAGATTCGAGGTGAGCGTCAACACGGTGACGACCGCGCAGGAGGACATGTTCTTCCCGCTGCCGCGCGCCTTGCGCGGCG
>JBKPOZ010000105.1:0-61162 GCA_046733355.1 Pseudomonadota bacterium
GCAGGTCGACCCGAACGGGCTCGCTTCCGAGCACGGCCTCAAAACCAGCGATGTCATTCTCGATGTCGACGGCAAGAAGGTTGCTACCCCGGCGGATATGCGTAATGCCGTCGTGGATGCCCATAAGAACGGCAAGCGCACGGTGCTGATGCGATTGAAGTCGGACAACGTGACGAAGTTCGTCGCAATCCCGATCGCGCGCGCCTGACCGGGGGCGTTCGTCAAGCCCGGCGCAGTCAAGCTTGCGCAGACTGCGTAAACTTGTCTGCGTGCCGGGCATCCACGTCTTTTGTGCCGCTGCAAGACGGCCCATACGTTAAAGCCAGATGAGGCCGCCGAATCCACAGTATTTCGGGCCACAATCTTCTTGCATAGCTTCCGCCGATGTGCTAGAACAAATCGTGAACCCTGGCGAAGCGAGCATGCGGCGTGACGTGCGAAATTGAGGCAGTATCGACAAACGAACCGAACCACGTGTGCGACGGGACGAACGAAGCGAACCGAAGCCAAAAGTGACAAAACGAAGCGAACCGAACCCAAAAGTGACAAAACGAAGCGAACTAACCAAAGCCAAACTGAAAAACGAACTGAAGCCAGACTGGTGCCGTTGTAAAACATTGTAATTTACAATTCGCGACGCGGCTGAGCTGACAAGGCAATTGAGATCGAGTGCCCGCCGGGCTAGCGTCGGCGAGCATGCTGATGGAAACGCAGGAAGCCGGCAGCGGCCCCGGACCTATCATACGGATCGGCCGCGCGCTGCGCTCGGCCTTCGATCTCACGCTCGGCGTGGCGCTTCCGCAGCTCTGCCCCGCATGCCGCGAGCCGGTCGAGGGCGCAGGCCTCTGTGCATCCTGCTGGGCACAGCTTTCCTTCATTGCTCCGCCTTTCTGCGAGCGGCTCGGCACGCCGTTTGCATTCGACGCCGGCGACGGACTTCTTTCGCTCGAGGCGATCGCCGATCCGCCCGCCTACCGGCGGGCGCGCGCGGTCGTTCGCTATGACGACATCGCCGGCCGGCTGGTGCATGCCTTCAAATACGGCGACCGTCTCGACCTCGGACCCATGATGGGACGCTGGATGGCCACGGCTGGCAAGGAGCTGCTCGCGGACACCGATCTCATCGTCCCGGTGCCGCTGCACTGGCGAAGGCAATGGGCGCGGCGCTTCAATCAGTCCGCCGTTTTGGCCGAGATCATCGCCAAAAAAACCGGACACCGGGTGTCACATGGCGCGGTCAGGCGCGTGAAGGCCACGCCCCAACAAGTGGGCCTCGACAAGACCGCGCGCGCGCAGAATGTGCAGGGCGCATTCCGCGTGCCCCCCGCTGGCAAGGCCGAAATCGCCGGTCGCAACCTCTTGCTCATCGATGACGTGCTCACCACCGGCGCCACCATCGATGCCTGTGCGCGCGCGCTGTTGCGCGGCGGAGCGCAATGCGTCGATGTGCTGGTATTCGCGCGTGTTGTGGCCCCTGCCCGCTCGCACATATAATGCGCATGAAAAAGGTGGAGATTTACACCACGCGCTACTGTCCCTATTGCATCGCCGCCAAGCGCTTGTTGTCGGCCAAGGGCGTTGAATTCACGGAATTCGATGTGAGCGGCGACGCGGACGCGCGACGCAAGATGACCGAGCGCGCGCACGGCCGCATGACCGTGCCGCAAATCTTCATCGGCTCAAAGCACGTGGGCGGTTACGACGATCTTTCGATGCTCGATCTTACCGGCGACCTCGATGACCTGCTCGCGGAAGGCAATATGCCGCGCGCGCCAGAGACACCGGCATGAGCAAACAAAACGGCGCGGGTTTTATGGCGGCGCTCGTGCAGCTGCGCTCGGGGCTGCGGCCGCAATCGAATATCGATGCGGCTGCCAAGCTCATCCATGAAGCCAAGGAGGCGGGCGCAGACTATGTGCTCACCCCGGAGATGACAAACATACTCGAAGTGAGACGCGAACGGCTGTTCGCGGCCATCGCACCCGAGGACAGCGATGCCGGTCTTGCCGCCTTTCGCGAGCTCGCCCGCAGCCTGCGCACTTTCCTGCATATAGGCTCGCTTGCGATCAAGCTCTCCTCGGAAAAGGCGGCGAACCGGTCCTTTCTCATCGACCCGCACGGGGACATCGTCGCGCGCTACGACAAGATCCACATGTTCGACGTCGATCTGGCCGGCGGCGAGAGCTATCGCGAGTCGCGCGCCTATCGGCCCGGCGAGATTGCGATGACTGCCGACCTGCCCTGGGGCAAGCTTGGGCTCACCATCTGCTACGATCTGCGTTTCCCTGCGCTCTATCGCGCGCTGGCGCATGCGGGCTGCGCGTTCTTCTCCATACCTTCCGCCTTCACCAGACAAACAGGCGAGGCGCATTGGCATGTGCTCAACCGCGCGCGCGCGATCGAGAACGGCGCATTCGTGCTCGCAGCCGCGCAGGGCGGAAAGCACGAGAACGGCCGCGAAACTTTCGGCCATTCACTCATCGTTGATCCGTGGGGACGTATCCTCGGCGAGGCGCGCGCGCAGCCGGGCGTGGTTCTGGCGCGCATAGATCCTGCCGAGGTCGCGGCGGCGCGCGCCAAAATTCCCTCGCTCGAGCACGGGCGCAGGTTCGAGCTGATTGATCGCCCGACGGAGCATCCCCATATGCACCCGGTGAGAGACTCGGCATGATTCGCTACACCCTTGCTTGCGAGAGCGGACACAGCTTCGACAGCTGGTTTCAGAACTCGGACGCCTATGACAAGCAGACCAAGCGCGGCTTCGTGGTCTGCCCGGTGTGCAATTCCAGCAAGGTGGAAAAGGCGATCATGGCCCCGCGCATTGCCGGCGGTCGCAATTCTGCGGATACTCCCGCCCCGGCGGCCGAGGCGAGGCCGCCTGTGCCTGTGCCTGCTTCTCCACCTGCGGCAACCCAAGCGCCGCCGACGCCCGTAGCCATGGTGTCGCCGCACGAGCGTGAGCTGCGCAGCAAGCTGCGAGAGCTGCGCGATCATCTCGTCAAAAACGCCGATTACGTGGGCCGGCGCTTTCCCGAGGAAGCGCGAAAAATGCATTACGGCGAGGCCCAGCACCGCTCGATTTACGGCGAAGCCTCGGCGGACCAGGCGAAGGAGCTGCACGAGGAGGGAATCGAGTTTCACCCCCTGCCCGTCCTTCCCGACGAACGGAATTAATCAGCTGCCGTAGAGGAGCAGCGCCACCCCGACCACCACCAACACGATTCCGATCGCTTCGCGCGGCAGCACGGGCTGCTTGAAGACGAAGTGCGAGACGCCCTGCGCGAAGAGGACTTCAACCAGCGCCAGCGTGCGCACATTGGCCGCTGACGAAAGGGCAAACGCGAGAAACCAGAACTGGGATGCCAGCGCACCCATGAATCCGGCGAGAAGCGACGGACGCCACGCCCTCGCGATGGAGCGCAGCACGTCCGGGCTGCGCAGCGCGAGATAGACCGACAGCAGCGCGGCCTGCACGAGGAGCGCGATCGCCAGCGTGAAGGTGGCGGGCAGCACAAAGCCGGACAGTCCGAGATTGAGGATCGCGCCGCGAAACCCGACGGCCGAGAGCGCGAACATGCCACCGGCCGCGACACCAAGAAGCGTGGGCCGGATGCCGAACGCTGTTCCCGGCTTGAGCGCCATGACCACCACGCCGACCGTGGCAATCAGAATGGCGGCGGCGACAAGGGCGGTGAGACGGTCGCCCAGAAAGAGCAAACCAAAAAGAGCCGCCTGCACCGGCTCCGTCTTGATATAGGCGTAGACCACGACGAAGGAGCGCTCGGCCATCGCGGCGAGCATCAGCGCAGTCGCCGCGATCTGCGCAAGCGCCGCCCCGATCACCCAGATCCAGAACAGCAAAGGTGTCGCGGGGAACGGCTGCGCCAGCACAACCATAATGACGAAAAGGAAAAGGAGCGCGAACGGAAAGCCGAACAGGAACCGTATATGCGTTGCGCCGACCGTGCCGAGCGTCTGCGTCAGATCCCGTTGCGTCGCGTTGCGTACCGTCTGCGCCGCCGCCGCGATGATAGTGAAAACCGGCCACAGGAGGCTTGCGTCAGGCATGCGCGGTCATATCCCTGCCCCGCAGGACAGGGCTGTCGTATGGCAAAGCGTGAGGCAGACGAGGCGCGGCAGGCGTACTCCCGGTCGCAACCCTTGTAGGGGCGGGTTTCAAACCCGCCCTTTCTCCACGTTGACGAGAATGCTTTTCACTTGCCTGCGCGGCGCTCAACGATCCGGACAATATCTCGTGAGTCGACATTACCGAAACGGGGCGGGTTTGAAACCCGCCCCTACACGATCATGACCTCGTCCCCAGCTGCGCGGGGAAGGATGACCGCGTCCTGCTTGCTAGGATGAAAGAACCGCGGTCCCCGGCTTCCGACCGACCATCATGTAATTGACGTCCATGTCCCCCGACAACTCCCAGCGATCCGAGATCAAATTGTAGATCACGCCGCTCTCATCGATCACGTCAAGGCCATGCTGCGCGAGCGCGATCTCGAGCTCGTTGGGCGTGACGAGCTTGTCCCATCGATGCGTGCCCCGCGGCAGCCAGCCGAGCACATATTCCGCGCCGATGATTGCCAGTGCAAAGCTTTTGACGGTCCGGTTGATCGTCGCCAGCATCATCAATGCGCCAGGCCTGACCATCTGCGCACAGGCCCCGATGAATGCCGATACATCCGCGACATGCTCCACCACTTCCATCGCGAGCACGATATCGAATTGTTCGCCGGCCTCGGCGAGCGCCTCGGCAGTCGTCGCGCGATAGTCGATGCCAAGCCCCGAGCGCGCGGCGTGCAGTCTTGCTGCCTCGATGTTTGCGTTGGACGGGTCCGCGCTGACTACAATGCCGCCGAGGCGCGCCAGCGGCTCGCTCAGAATGCCACCGCCACAGCCGATGTCGAGGATGCGCAGGCCTGAAAGCGCATCGAGCCGCCTGCCCTCGCGACCGAACTGGCGGCACGCGGCCTGCTTGATGAACGCAAGCCGCACCGGATTGAGACGGTGCAGCATGCGCATCTTTCCCTGCGCATCCCACCACTCCGCGGCGATGGAGAACCGCTCCACCTCGCGCGCGTCTACGCTGGCGCTGCGCTTCACATCCACGTTCGACAAAGCTCCTGCAAGAGGTACACGCAAGCCGGCGTTGCGGGTCATTCATCTCGCGGCTATGTATACGCGCCTTTTTGCGCAGGGGCTTGCCAAAAAGCACCCCATGCGGTGCCCGGAGGTGCAAGCCCGCGATGCCCCGCCTGGTGATGAAGTTCGGCGGCACCTCGGTGGCCAACATCGAGCGTATTCGAAGCGTCGCGCGTCACGTCAAGCGCGAGGTCGACGCCGGGCACGATGTCGCGGTCGTGGTTTCCGCCATGGCCGGCGCCACCGATCAGCTCGTCGGCTGGTGCCGCGAGGCCGCAGCCCTGCACGATGCGCGCGAATACGATGCTGTCGTTTCGTCGGGCGAGCAGGTTACGACAGGGTTGCTCGCGATCGTGCTCGAGGGAATGGGCGTGAACGCGCGCTCGTGGCAGGGATGGCAGCTGCCGATTCTCACGTCCAATGCCCATGGCGGCGCGCGCATCGCCGAGATCAACGGCGACGAGCTTATCAGGCGCTTCAAGGAGCGGCACGAGGTTGCGGTCATCGCGGGTTTTCAGGGCATGCACAAGGAGACGGGGCGTATCACGACTTTGGGGCGCGGCGGCTCCGATACGTCGGCTGTCGCCGTGGCAGCCGCGATCGCCGCCGAGCGTTGCGACATCTATACGGACGTGGACGGCGTCTACACCAGCGATCCGCGGGTGGTGCCGCGCGCGCAGCGGCTTGCGCGCATCGCGTATGAGGAAATGCTGGAGCTTGCCTCGCTCGGCGCCAAAGTCATGCAGGTGCGCTCGGTCGAGCTCGGCATGGTGCACAATGTGCGCATCTTCGTGCGCTCGAGCTTCGAGAAGCCCGAGGACATCGATCCGCGCGCGACCCCGTCGGGGACGCTCATTTGCGGCGAGGAGGAGATCGTGGAACAGCAGGTCGTCACCGGCATTGCCTTCTCCAAGGACGAGGCGCAGATCTCGATCCGGCGTGTGCAGGACAAGCCGGGCGTTGCGGCAGCGATCTTCGGCCCGCTCGCCGAATCCAACATCAACGTCGACATGATCGTGCAGAATGTCTCGGCCGACGGTGTTACGACGGATGTGACGTTCACGGTTCCGGCAGCGGATTTTCAGCGCGCGAACGAGGTGCTGGTCAAGGCGAAGCCGCAGGTCGGCTATGAGCGAGTCGACGGCGCGAACGATGTGGCGAAGGTCTCGGTCATCGGCATCGGAATGCGCAGCCACGCCGGAGTGGCGGCGAAAGCATTCAAGGCGCTGGCCGAGAAGGGCATCAATATCCGCGCCATCACCACGTCGGAGATCAAGTTCTCGCTGCTGATCGACGCGGCATACACCGAGCTCGCCGTGCGCACCCTGCACTCCCTCTACGGTCTGGATAAGTGATTGCTGTCGCAAGCACTGATGTGAGGCCGTCATCCTGAGGCGCTCGACGCAAAGCGCCGAGCCTCGAAGGATGCGCCCGTGCAGTAGCCGTGCATCCTTCGAGGCTCGCTCGCTGCGCTCGCTCGCACCTCAGGACGACGGAGTGAGATAAGCTATGGCGGCACCATTTCTCTCGTATGCGCAGCGCTACGAGGATGTGTATCTCTCGCGCTGCTTTGCGGGGCTGAGCGAAGGCTTTTACATTGACATCGGCGCCGGACACCCGGTGCACGACAGCGCCTCCTTTGCGTTTTATCTGCAAGGCTGGCGCGGGATCACCGTCGAGCCGAATCCACGCCTGTCGCGCCTTGCGCGTGCGGTGCGACCTCGTGATTGCCACATCGAGGCTCTCGTGGGCGCGACGAGCGGCAAGGCCACCTTCTATCTGGTCGATGAGCTGCACGGCTTCTCCACCATGATCGAAGCGCATGCCCGCTCGGCGCGCGCGCAGTTCGGCAAAAGCTCGCAGCAGATTTGCGTTCCGGTCATGACCTTGAGCGACCTGTGCCGGGGCCACGCGCCGCGCGCCTTCGAGTTTCTCAAGATCGACGTCGAGGGGGCCGAGAACGATGTCCTGTTCAGCGGTGATTGGGAAACCTTCCGTCCCAAGATCATCATCGTCGAGGCACTTGTGCCCTACACATTGGCCCCGGCGTGGCCCACCTGGGAACCATTCCTGGCACAGCGTGGCTACACTTATGCGTATTTTGACACTCTCAACCGCTACTACCTTGCGCAGGAGGCGCACGCGCTTGCACGCTGTTTCGAGAACTCCGAACCAGTCAGCACCTCGGCCATTCAGTTCCGTAACATGAAGCCGGTGCTTACGGACGAAGCGCATCCGGACCATCGACTGGCTTCATTGCTTGCACGCGCCTTCATGACCGAGCTGCCCCTCCTGGATTCCAAGTTGGCATGCCAGCTGCTGACCAGCGATATTGCGCCGGAGCTGCTCGATGGGCCCGCGGGACCCGAGCACATAAAGCAGGCCATTGTTCGGGTATTCGGGCGAACGACATCACTCGATGCACAGATGTTGCGGATCTCCAGCGCACCGACGCTGCGGGAAGTCTACGCAGCGATCGTGGCGAGCGGTGAATTTCGCGCTGCAGCAGGCCGAATTTCCGCAAGCTATGCATGGTAGCCAGTCGGCCATAGGCTTTGCTTGCCCGCCCCGCCGCCGCTTGGCTATACGGCAGCAGGGATTGTAATCGCCGCGTCACTTGCGGCGGCTATGGTCTGCGATTGACCTTGTACCGAGGCTGAGGCGCTCGCGGTCGGACATCGGCACGGCCGCTGAGCGCGGCAATCCGAGCCAAGCGCGCCATTGGGCGCGCGTGCTGGGCGCGCATCGTGCGCTCGCGTCATCGGCCCCGGTCGATTGGGCTGGCCCGAGGGATCACGTCATGCGTGGCGCGCTCGGCGGTCCGCGCGTCCTTTTGCGCCGGCTTCGCGAAGTGATGGCGGAGCCGGTCAGCGCGCAGGAACGCCTGGACAAGATCGTGGTGCTGATCGCCGCCAACATGGTGGCGGAGGTCTGCTCCGTCTATGTCCTGCGCGTCGACAGCACGCTCGAGCTTTACGCGACGGAAGGCCTGAACAAGAGCGCCGTGCACCAGACCGTCATGCGCTCGGACGAAGGCTTGGTCGGTCTCGTCGCCAGCGAGGCCAATCCAATCAATCTCTCCGACGCGCAGAACCATCCGGCGTTCTCGTATCGGCCGGAAACCGGCGAGGAAATCTACCATTCTTTCCTTGGCGTTCCGATCCTGCGCGCCGGTAATACGCTCGGCGTGCTCGTGGTGCAGAACCGCGCGCGACGCACCTATACGGAGGAGGAAGAGGAAGCGCTGCAGACCACCGCGATGGTGCTTGCGGAGATGATCGCCTCGGGCGAGCTGTCCGCGATCGCACCACCTGGTGCCGAGCCCGCCGCCCGCCGTCCCCTTCACCTCACCGGCCTCTCATTGAACGATGGCATCGCGCTCGGCCACGTGGTGCTGCACGAGCCACGCGTGGTGATCACAAACTTCATTGCCGAGGATGTGCCGAAAGAGCTCAAGCGTCTCGAAGCGGCGGTCGAGACGCTGCGCTCGGATCTCGATCTCATGCTCGAGCGCGGCGAGCTCGCAGACGGCGGCGAGCACCGCGATGTGCTCGAGGCCTACCGCATGTTTGCCTATGACCGCGGCTGGATACACCGCCTCGAGGAAGCGGTGGCGACGGGCTTGACGGCCGAGGCCGCGGTCGAGCGCGTGCAGTCCGACACGCGCGCCCGCATGCTGCGCGCGACCGATCCCTACTTGCGCGAGCGCCTGCACGATCTCGACGAGCTGGCCAATCGCCTGATGCACCAGCTCCTCGGCAAGGACTATGCGCCCGCGCGCAACAGCCTCCCGGAGAACGCCATTCTGGTTGCGCGCTCCATGGGACCGGCCGCGCTGCTCGACTACGACCGCAAGCGCTTGCGCGGCTTGGCGCTCGAAGAGAGCGGACCCAATTCGCACGTCGCGATCGTCGCCCGCGCGCTCGGCCTGCCCGCGGTCGGAAAGGTCGAGAACGCGACTGGGCTCGCCGATCCGGGCGATGCCATCATCGTCGATGGGGCGACCGGCGAGGTGCATGTGCGGCCGTCGCCGGACATGGAGCGCTCGTACGTGGAGCGCGTGCGCCTTCGCGCCCGCCGCCAATCGCAGTACCAGGCGCTACGCGACCGGCCCTGCGTGACCAGGGACGGACAGAAGATCGCATTGATGATCAACGCGGGCCTGCCTGTCGACCTGCCGCATATCGAGGAAACCGGCGCCGCCGGCATCGGTCTCTTTCGCACCGAAATGCAGTTCATGGTGGCACCGAGCTTTCCGCGCTCGGCCGAGCAGTTCTCGCTCTACCGCGCGGTATTGGACGCGGCCGGACACAGGCCCGTCACCTTTCGCACGCTCGATATCGGCGGCGACAAGATCCTTCCCTACATGCGCAATGTCAGCGAGGAGAATCCGGCGCTCGGGTGGCGCGCCATCCGGCTCGGGCTCGATCGGCCCGGTCTCCTGCGCAGCCAAATTCGCGCGCTGCTGCGTGCTGCGAGCGGGCGCAATCTCAATCTTATGTTCCCCATGATCGCCACCGTGGAGGAATTCGACGAAGCCAAATCCCTCGTCGAGCGCGAGCTCACGCACCTGCGCCGCCATGGGCACAAGCTGCCCGAGCGCGTCGAGGTGGGCACCATGGTCGAAGTGCCTTCGCTGCTGTTCCAGCTCGACGAGCTGCTCGAGCGCGCCGATTTCCTCTCGGTGGGATCCAATGACCTCGTTCAGTTCTTCTATGCGGCAGATCGCGGCAATGCCCGCGTCGCGGAGCGGTTCGATGCCATCTCGGCTGCGGTCTTGCGGGCGCTGAAGGCCATCGCGGATACCGCGCACAAGCAGGAGAAGCCGGTGAGCGTGTGCGGCGAGCTCGCCTCGGACCCGCTTGGCGCGCTGGCGCTGGTCGGCATCGGCTATCGGGCGCTCTCGCTCGCGCCAAGCGCCATTGGGCCGGTGAAAGCGATGCTGCTCGACGTCGATGTAGCGAAGACGGCGGCCTTCCTGCGGCCGCTCGTCGAGAATCGGATCGGCAGCCCGCCGCTGCGCGAGCAGCTCAGAAAATTCGCTACCGAGCAGGGACTGCAGATTTGATCGCAACAGCACTATCTACAGTACGCTGCGCGCCGGGTCCCCTTCTTCCCGTCCCGCTCGTCCCCGCGAAAGCGGGACCCAGTTCTTTTCCGGGTTCCCGCTTGCGCGGGAATGAGCGCAAAAAACAATATTTCCGCTCACCATGCTCCCTGAACAGAAACTCGACGCACTGGTGGCCCGGCATGCCGCACTGGAAGGCGAGCTCGCGAGCCAGACGGCAGCCGAGACCTACGTGAAGCTTTCGCGTGAATTCGCCGATCTCGCTCCGCTGGTCGAGACGGTGAAGCGCTATCGCGCGGTTACGCGCGAGCTTGCCGACCTCGACGCACTCATTGGCGATACAAGCGTGGACGCCGAGATGCGAGCCATGGCGAGCGCGGAGAAACCCCAGCTCGACCAACAACGTGAGGCGCTCGAGCAACAAATCATGCTTGCGCTCTTGCCCAAGGACGCCATGGACGAACGCAACGTCATCATCGAAATCCGCGCCGGCACTGGGGGCGACGAGGCTGCGCTGTTTGCCGGCGATCTCTTCCGTATGTACGAGCGCTACGCATCGAAGCAGGGCTGGAAGGTCGAAGTGATCTCCGCGAGCGAGGGCACGATGGGCGGCTATAAGGAGATCATTGCCGAGATTCGCGGCCGCGGCGCGTTTGCCAAGCTCAAATTCGAATCGGGAGTGCATCGCGTGCAACGCGTGCCGACGACGGAAGCCTCCGGCCGCATTCACACGTCAACGGCGACGGTTGCGGTCTTGCCTGAGGTTGCCGACGTCGACGTCACGATCAACGAAGCCGATCTCAAGATCGACACCTTGCGCTCGGGCGGCGCCGGCGGACAGCACGTCAACAAGACGGAATCGGCCGTGCGCGTCACCCACATTCCGAGCGGGATCGTGGTGATGATGCAGGAAGACCGCTCGCAGCACCGCAATCGGGCCAAGGCCATGAACGTCCTGCGCGCGAGACTGTATGATCTGGAACGGCAGAAGCGAGACGCCGAGCGCGCTGCCGAGCGACGCGGCCAGGTGGGATCCGGAGATCGTTCGGAACGCATCCGCACCTATAACTTTCCGCAAGGTCGGGTGAGCGACCATCGCATCAACCTGACGCTCTACAAGCTTCCGCAAGTGATCGAAGGGGAGGCTCTGGGCGAAATCATTGACGCGCTCGTGGCCGAGCACCAGGCCTCCCTGTTGGCCGCGGAGATTACAGCGCAATGACTCCGGCAGAATTCGCGGGGCTGAGCATAGCGGACGCGCGCCGAACGCTGCAGCGAAAGCTCGAGGGTGCAGGAATCGGAGACGCATCTCTCGATGCCCGGATATTGATTGGTGACGCCCTTGCCCTAGAGCATTGCGCACTTATTTCGCAGGCCCATCGCGAACTCGATTGCGAGGAAGCGAGAATTGTTGCCGGGCTCGCAGGGCGCCGGCTTGCGCGCGAGCCCATGGCCCGCATCGTCGGCAAGAAGGAATTCTGGGGCCTGACATTCGAGCTCAATCGGCACGCCTTCATTCCGCGTCCCGAAACGGAAACGGTCGTGGAAGCCGCGCTCGCCGCAGTCACAAATAAAGTCGGCAGCAAGAAAGGCTTGCGGATCGCCGATCTGGGCACCGGCTCCGGCGCCCTGCTGCTCGCTCTTCTTTACGAGGTGCCGAACGCAAGCGGCATCGGCAGCGACATCGACTTCGCGGCCCTCGACTGTGCGCGCGCCAATGCGGTTGCACAAGGCGCCCGGGCCGCGTTTATCGCGTGTGATTATGGCTCGGCGCTCGCGCCTCCTTTCGACATTGTGGTTTCGAACCCTCCCTACATTCCGACGCGAGAGATTGCCTGTCTGTCTCCCGAGGTGCGCGAGTTCGATCCGACGAAGGCGCTTGATGGGGGCCGAGACGGCCTCGACGGCTATCGGGCCGTAGCCGCGGACGCGGCTCGATTGCTTGCTCCAGATGGTGTTCTGGTTGTGGAACTTGGATACGATCAGGCCGAGGCAGTCGCCTCGCTTTTCCATCAGGCGGGCCTTGCGGCCGGAGAGCCGAGATACGATTTTTCCGGTATCCCCCGGGCTTTGTCCGCGCGGTTGGGGACGGGCTTTCGGGCATGATCCGGGCACATTGCGGGGCGGCAAAAAAGCACTTGGATTGTCGTTCGAGACCGACTACGTTGGATGCAGGGAATGGACCCGAGTTGCTGGTGCACCGATAACGAGCCCCGAGACAGGCTGCGGAGAGCCGACGGTGCGTACGGGTTGAGCCGAGCTGAAATTCGGCAGCTGGTTTGCCTTCATCGGACGATGCAATTCATCGATTGACGGTGAGTCATGCGAAAGAGCGCATGAAAAACAGGTGGGCAACGCCGCGGAGGACGCGGCCAGGGATTGCCCCCTTCGTGACAGGAAGCTGATTGGCGGCGAAACGGGCCGCGGGTTCTTATCCTTCTCTTGGCTGGCGAGGTGCGCCCTGTGGCGCGCTGCAGAGCAGCCTTGGGGCGTTTGGGCAAATCGAGGGCATCCGCAGAGGCCCTCAAGGCAAGAAGGAGTTGGCAGCAGGCCAATCATGAGAAACGGTCAAAACAAGCGGATGCGCGGCCGCAATAACCATCGCAAGAGTCACAACCCCATGGCGCGCGTCTACGAGTCCAACGGGCCGGACGTGAAAATCCGCGGCAATCCATCTCACATTGTGGAAAAATACATTCAGCTCGCGCGCGACGCACAGACCTCCGGCGACCCGATTGCTGCCGAGAACTATTATCAGCACGCCGAGCACTATTATCGGGTCATTGCAGCAGCCCAGGAGCAATTTCGGCAGAACAATCCGCAGTTCGCCCGCGCCGAGAGCGACAGCGGTCCGCGCGAGGCAAGCTTCGAAGAGGCCGACGAAGATGCATCCCCCGGCGGCAGCGAAGCGCCTTATGGAACGCGTGAGCCGCAGCCCTACCTGCCGCGGGACAGTCAGCCTTATCAACACAATCAACCGCAGTTCTCTCCTCGTCCTGCTCCAGGCCCCGGCGGAAATGAGGGCGACGTGGAGCGGCTGCCTTCTTTCATCACCGGCAGTCAACAGGAATCCCATCAACCACATCAGCAGGGCCCGAACGGACACGACGGCCGCTCCGACCGTTTCCCGCTGCATCGGCGGCGGCGGCGCCATCGCGGTCCTCGACATGACATGCAAGGCGGTGGCCGACCGGATGACGGCGGCCACGGCTCTGAGGATCGATGAGCTAGGCCCCGCCCGGGGACGGCGCGAGCACTGGCTCGAGAGCAGGTATCAGCCGGGTGCGCTCTCTGCGCGCAGGTATGGCGCGGTAAACCTGCTTCGCGGCTTCCACAATATGCACGCCTGCAAATGGCGCGGCGATAACGGAGCCAAACCGCTCCCATGCTCCTGCGGAACGCAAGAACCAGCGGCGCGGGACCGGAGGGACATGCAGCGCCTCGCCCCAGCCGGTGGGCGTGAACCATGCCTCGCGCAACAGGTGCGTGATCTGCGAGCGTGAATAGGGGCGCCCGTGCCCGAACGGCGTCGTATCGAGCCGCGCCCATACCCCGCGCCGGTTGGGCACGATGATGAGCAGGCGCCCGCCCGCCGCGAGCACGCGCCAGACTTCCCGCAACAAGGCGACCGGATCATGCGCCATTTCGAGCGCATGCACGAGCAACACGCGGTCCATCTCGGCATCCGGAAGCGGCAAGTCGAGCTCGTCGACCAAAGCGGAGAGGCCGGGCCGGTTTGTCGGCCATTTCACCACACCCTGCGCCGCGGGCATGAAGGCGAGGCAGCGTTCGGCGTCCTCGCGAAAGAGACCCATGTACGGCGTGGCATAACCGACGCCGAGGACGCGCATTCCGCGTGCATTGGCGAAGCGCTGGCGGATGCCGCGGCCCACAAATCTTCGCGCCACCACGCCGAGGTGTTGCGTGTAAAAGTTGCGCAAATCAACGACATCGATCGACATGCTTGAATGCTAACACGATTTGACGCGCTGCGCGGCTCTCTTATTGCCTCCGCTCCCCGTAAGGTGAATGATTGCGCCCACCGCATCAGAAACGGAAAAGACCATGGCCGCGCAGACACGTGTGTTTTTGTGCCTTCAGGATAATTACGGCGTGCTCCTCCACGACGAGGAGAGCGGCGCGACCGCAGCGATCGATGCACCGGAAGCAGCCCCCATCGAGCGAGCGCTCCAGGAAACCGGCTGGCGATTGACCGACATCCTGGTGACGCATCATCACGCCGACCACACCGGAGGCATTGCCGAACTCAAGAAGCGATATCGCTGCCGCGTAACCGCGCCTGCCGGCGAGGCAGCGCGCATTCCCGGGGTCGACGCGACCGTGCGGGAGAATGATGTCGTACAGGTGGGCAAACTCGACGCACGCGTGCTCGAAACGCCCGGACATACGAGCGGGCACATCAGCTATTTCTTTGCGAACGACCAGCTTGCGTTCGTTGGAGATACACTGTTCTCCATCGGCTGTGGGCGGGTGATCGAGGGCACGGCGGAAATGATGTGGCAGTCACTGCTCAAGCTGCGCGCGCTACCGGATGACACGCGCGTCTACTGCGGGCACGAATACACGCAGGCGAATATCCGATTCGCCAAAACAGTCGAGCCCTCCAATGCAGCCCTCCTCGCGCGGGCAAAAGAAGTCGAGACGCTGCGGGCAGCGAACAGACCGACGATCCCGTCGCAGCTCGGCGACGAGAAGGCGGCAAATCCATTCCTACGCGCCGATGTGCCGGAGGTCGCGAAGGCGGTCGGGCTTGCCGGCAAGCCGGCATGGCAGGTGTTTGCGGAGATCCGCGAACGCAAGAACAGGTCCTGACTGCACATCGGCTCACATGCTTCGTGCGACGGATGTCATTCGCATGCTCGGGCTTTCCCCGCATCCCGAGGGCGGGCATTTCCGCGAAACCTTTCGCGATTCCCTGCAAGTGGACGGCGCACGCCCGGCTTGCACCGCGATCTATTTTTTGCTGGGCGCGGGCGAGCGTTCGCGCTGGCACAGGGTGGATGCGGTTGAGATCTGGCATTACTACGCCGGCGCGCCGCTCGCGCTCGAAATGGTTGTACGCAAGGGAAGCGCACGCGAGCGAGTCCGGCTCGGGCCGCACCTTGCATCGGGCGAGCGGCCGCAGGCAATCGTTCCCGCGTTCGCCTGGCAAACGGTGCAGAGCCTCGGCGATTGGAGTCTCGCCGGCTGCACCGTTGCGCCCGGATTCGATTTTGCAAGCCTCGAGCTGGCGTCCGACGGATGGGCACCAAAATAACGGGCCTACTCAGGCCATGTACTGGCCGCCATTCGCCGAAATGGTCGAGCCTGTAATGAGGCCTGCCTCGTCGGACGCGAGGAAGACGACGCAGCGCGCGATTTCCTCGGGCTCGCCCAGGCGGCCGAGCGGAATAAGAGGAAGGATGTTCTTCTCCAGGATGTCCTTGGGCACTGCCTTCACCATTTCTGTCGCGATATATCCGGGGCAGATTGCGTTCACCGTGACCCCGCTCTTCGCGCTCTCCTGTGCGAGCGCCTTGGTAAAACCGATGTCCCCTGCCTTGGCAGCCGAATAGTTGGTCTGCCCCACCTGTCCTTTTTGTCCGTTGATCGAAGAGATGTTGATGATGCGGCCGAATTTTCGCGCCCGCATGCCTTCGATCACCGGCCGGCACATGTTGAACAGGGAATTGAGATTTGTGTTGATTACGGTGTTCCACTGCTCGGGAGTCATGCGGTGGAACATGGTGTCGCGGGTGACGCCCGCATTGTTGACCAGCACTTCCACCGGACCGAGATCGGCCTCGACCTGCTTTAGCCCGGCCGCGCAAGAGTCATAGGATGACACATCCCATTTGTACACCGGGATGCCCATCTCTGATTTAAATTTCTGCGCCGCCTCGTCATTGCCGCCATAGTTGGCGGCAACCTGGTAGCCCGAGCTCTTGAGCGCTTTCGATATCGCTTCACCTATCCCGCGCGTTCCACCCGTCACCACCGCAACGCGTGCCATGACATTTCCTCCCTGACGCTTGCACTTTCCGTCATGCGCGGGCACGCAGTCAAGCTTGCGCAGACCGCGTAAACTTGTCCGCTACCCGCGCATCAATGTCTTACTTTACACAACAACACGTGGATGGCCGTGACAAGCACGCATGACGCCACGAATGCACCAACCGTTACCGCATCTAGCCGATCTGGTTCAGCGCTCCACGCACATGGCAATGCCCATGCCGCCGCCGATGCACAGCGTTGCCAGTCCCTTTTTGGCGTTGCGCCGCTGCATCTCGTAAAGCAGCGTGACGAGCACGCGCGCGCCGGACGCACCGATGGGATGGCCAAGCGCGATGGCGCCACCATTGACGTTGACCTTGCCTGTATCCCAGGCGAGGTCCTTGTTCACCGCACAGGCCTGCGCCGCAAACGCTTCATTGGCTTCGACCAGATCGAGGTCGCCGACGTTCCAGCCGGCTTTCTTCAATGCTGCGCGGGAAGCGGGGATCGGGCCGGTGCCCATAATCGCCGGATCGACGCCCGCATGCGCCCATGAGACGATGCGCGCGAGAGGCTTCTTGCCGCGTTTGGCAGCCTCGCTCGCCTTCATCAATACGACCGTCGCTGCGCCGTCATTGATGCCGG
The DNA here is from genome assembly GCA_046733355.1 of Pseudomonadota bacterium. Classification (GTDB taxonomy): domain Bacteria; phylum Pseudomonadota; class Alphaproteobacteria; order Rhizobiales; family Xanthobacteraceae; genus VAZQ01. The sequence continues at coordinate 16,859 of JBKPOZ010000105.1, forward strand.
ACGCGTTGCCGGCAGTGACGGTGCCGTCCTTGGCGAAGGCGGGCCGCAGCTTGGCAATCGACTCTACGGTGGTGCCGTGCTTGGGATATTCGTCGCTATCAACGACGATATCGCCCTTGCGCGTCTTCACGGTGATGGGCGCGATCTCGTCCTTGAACCTGCCCGCCTTCTGCGCGGCCTCCGCTTTGTTTTGCGAGCCCGCCGCAAACTCGTCCTGCTGGCTGCGGGTGATCTGCCACTTGCGTGCGACGTTCTCCGCGGTGTTGCCCATGTGGTAGCCGTTGAAGGCATCCCACAGCCCGTCCTTGATCATCGTGTCGACCATCTCGAGCGACCCCATCTTCACGCCGCTGCGCAGATAGGCGCAATGCGGCGCCTGCGTCATCGACTCCTGGCCGCCGGCAACGACAATCTCGGAATCACCATTGATCAGCGCCTGATAGCCGAGCGCGACGGCGCGCAATCCGGAGCCGCAGAGCTGGTTGATGCCCCATGCGGGCACTTCGACCGGGAGGCCGGCACTGATGGAAGCCTGACGGGCGGGGTTCTGACCCTCGCCTGCGGTGAGGATCTGGCCGAGAATGACTTCGGAGACTTCCGCGCCTTCGACGCCGGCGCGCTTGAGCGATTCCTGGACCGCCACTTTTCCCAGCTCATGCGCCGGCAACGTCGCAAACGTCCCATTGAATGCGCCGACGGGCGTGCGGGCAGCGCCGACGATGACAATGTCGTCTTTCATCTCCAACTCCTTTTTGTATTCGGCGGGGCTAATGAGAATTGCGGCTCTGGTGAGGGGCTCCCCCCGCCATCAGCCTGGCCGTATCCTTGAAACCTGCTGCGGGGCTGTCAATTGGATGTAGCGGCGGCTGGCGCCCGCAAGCAAGACCGAATTGCTCCATAAATGGGTGGCCGAAATCAAAAAAAACAGGCTATGCTGTGCCATAAAGACTTGAGCCGAGCGCGCCATGGCGAAGCCGGAACAGCCTGTCACGATCAAGAAATACGCGAACCGCCGTCTCTACAACACGGGCACCAGCACGTACGTGACCCTCGAAGACCTCGCCGGTATGGTCAAAGCGGGCGAGGACTTCATCGTGCACGACGCCAAGACCGGCGAGGACATCACGCGGCAGGTTCTGGCGCAGATCATATTCGAGCAGGAAAACAAGGAAGGTCAAAGCCTACTGCCTATTACCTTCCTGCGGCAGCTAATCCGTTTTTACGGCGACAGCATGCAGATGCTGGTGCCGCGCTATCTCGAAGTCTCGATCGAATCGCTCACGCGCGAGCAGGAAAAGTTTCGCCAACAAATGGCGCAAGCGTTCGGCGGCGGCCCGTTTGCCCCGCTCGAGGACCAGGTGCGCCGGAACATGGAGATGTTCGAGCGCGCTTTTTCCATGTTCACGCCGTTTCCACGCCGCGAGCAGCCCCCCGCAAGCGAGACCGAGCAGCCACATGCGCACAGGCCAGGCGGTGAGGAGATCGGCGAGCTCAAGCGGCAGATGGAGGAGATGCAGAAGCGCCTCGATCGCCTGAGCGACAAGGACGCGGGTAAGGCTTAATATCCTAGCGCGCAGCCGTCCTTGCGAGGGTCTGAGCCGCCGATCAGCACGCCGCGCTCTCGATCGATGACGATTCCCTGTGCCCCACCCCACGGCGCATCAGCAAGCCTGAGACGATGTCCGCGCGCGACGAGACCCTCGCGGGTTTCCTCTGGCAGCCCGTGCTCGACGATCGTCTCGTCGCCAACGAAAAACGCGCGCGGCCCATCGATCGCCGCCTGCACGTCCATGCCGTAATCGATTTTGTTGGTGAGGACCTGCACCTGTCCCATGGGCTGATAGTGCGCCCCCATGACGCCGAACGCCATCTCGCAATGCCCGTCGCGAAAGGCGAGCGCCGGAATGATGGTGTGCAGCGGCCGCTTGGCGGGCCCGAATGCGTTGGGGTGCTCGGGATCGAGCACGAAGCAGGCACCGCGATTGGTGAGCAGGATGCCGGTCTTCTCGGTGCAGATGCCGACCCCGAATGTGTTGAACAGCGTGTTGATCAGCGACACAACCATGCCATCGCGGTCGACCACCGTGAGATAGACGGTCTCGCTGCCGGGCATGTGCGCGCTGGGAAGCGGCGCGCGAGGGCTCGCATCAATCTTGCAGGCAAGATCGGCGGCAAATTTCTTGTCCAGGAGTGACGGCACTGACAGGCGCATGGCCGTGGGCTCTGCCACGTGCGCATCGCGCAATGCATACACAATGCGCGCGCTCTCGAGCGCGAGGTGAAAGCGCTCCGGGCCAAGCGGATCGAGCTTTGCGAGTTCGAAACGCTCGAGGATGTTGAGCAGCATCAGCACCGTCAGGCCGTGGGTATTCGGCGGCATTTCCAGGATGTCGTACCCGCGATAGCTCGTGCTGATCGGGTGGACGACCTCGCCCTTGTGCGCGGCGAAGTCCTCGGCCCCGAGAAAGGAGCCGCGCGCACCGAGCGTCCCAGCCATGTCGTCCGCAATCTCGCCTTCATAGAAGGCGCGTGGTCCCTTGCCGGCGATGGTCTTGAGCGTGCGCGCAAGCGCCGGCAGGCGCATGACATCGCCCTCGACGGGCGCCGTTCCATCGCGGAGGTAATGGCGCGTGGCTCCAGGATCCCCCTTGAGCTTGGCCATCGCGCGCGACCAATCCCAGGCAATGCGCGGCGCTACCGGGAAGCCCCCTTCCGCATAGCGGATGGCAGGAGCAAGCGCGCGCTCGAGGCCAAGCCGTCCATGGGTGGAAAGAATGGCGCCCCAGGCATCGACCGCGCCGGGAACAGTGACCGCATGGATCGACACAGGATCGATGCTGCGCATGCCTGCATCGCGCAGCATCTGCAGCGATGCCTTGCGCCCCGATCGCCCGCAGCCGTTGTAGGCCCAGACGGGAGTATCGGGTTTGGCGACCATGCAGAAGCAGTCACCTCCAATGCCGGTCATGTGCGGCTCGATGACGCAAAGGAGTGCCACCGCGGTTACTGCGGCATCTGCGGCCGTGCCGCCGGCACGCAATGTTTCAATTGCTGCAAGCGTAGCGAGAGGGTGTGAGGTGGCGGCCATGGCATCGCACGCCATGACGGCAGAACGGCCGGGCAGCTGGAAATCGCGATTCATGCGGCGCGCGTTGCGCCAAGCCGTGTGTGCACGGCTGTAGCTGTCACGCTGCCAGTTCGCTCTTGCGCAATGTCGGCTCCTCGCGCCTGCCAATTGTGAGGGAGATGCCGGTGATGACATCGACGAAGCTCAGCGCAGCCAGCAGCAACAAGGTCGAGGATTCCGCCTCGGGAACGAGCGCGAGCTCGGCCGCAATGGCAACAAACAGAATGAATGAGAGAATGTGGTCCATGACTCCCTTGCTGCCGAAACGAGCGCCCTTGAGCACCTCGATATAGAGAAGCAGCATGGAATAGATGATCAGCAGGTCGCCGAGGCTCAGCGCCAGCTCGCGGCCATGACCAAGCGGGATGCTGAACACGGTATCGGTGAACGGCATGTGCAGGAGAAAGAGGATCATGTTGAAGAGCGCAAACGGGATGATCAGGAGCGGGAACGCGATCAGGTACATGGGCAGACGCTTTCTGGATCAGAGCACTCTACTTTCCGCCGTCATCCTGAGGTGTAAGCGAGCGGAGCGAGCGAACCTCGAAGGATGCACGGCCACAGCGGGACCGCATCGTTCGAGGCTCGGCGCCTTTGCGCCGAGCAACTCAGGATGACGTTTCCACAACTGTGCCTGTGGCACATCCGGGATGTTACGCCTCTTTTCTCGACTTGAGCACCTGGCGGCCGCGATACATGCCGGTCTTCAGATCAATATGGTGCGGCCGACGCAGCTCCCCGGAATCCTTGTCCTCGATATAGCACGGGCGCGCGAGAGCATCGGCCGAACGGCGCATGCCGCGCTTTGACGGTGATACCTTTCGTTTCGGAACGGCCATGGTAAAGCTCTGTTTCCCCCTACTCTCTCAGATGTGCGGAACGACGGCTTATAGAGGATGCCCGCTGCCAACGCCAGACGCGCCGCGCGTCCGCATCGCGCACGACGATAGCTGCGCTTGCGCGGCTCCACGCGCCTCATAGATACCGGCAAGCCTGCGTACCCCCGGCCCCGGGTTTTTTGCACTGCGCCGGCGCGGATTCGGCAGCACGGCCGCAAGCAGCGCCGCCTCGCGCCGGTTCAAGGCGCTCGCCGATTTGTTGAACGCATAGCGGCTCGCCGCCTCGGCGCCGAATTGCCCGGTAGGACCCCATTCTGCGATGTTCAGGTAGATCTCCAAAATGCGCCATTTGGGCAGTACGAGATCCACCCACAAGGCGAGCGGAAACTCGAGCGCCTTGCGCACGAAACTGCGGCTGGGCCAGAGGAATAGATTCTTCACCGTCTGCTGCGTGATGGTCGAGACGCCGCGCGCCTCGCGAATATCCTCGAGGTCCTCGATCTGCTCGCGGATTTCCTCCCAGTCGATGCCGCGATGTTGGCAGAAGCGCCCGTCCTCGGCGGCGATGACGGTCAGAGGCAGTGCGGGAGAGACGCGTTGCAGCGGCACGAAGGTGCGCTCCACGCGGCGTCCTGTTGCCCAGCGCCATGCCATGAGCGTCGAAACCGGATCGACCACCCGGTAGAGCGGCACAAGGGCGTAGGGCAGCAGCAGGATTGCGAAGACAAAAAACAGAAGCGCCCAGAGCAGCCGCGAGCGCCGTTGCTTGCGCCGCCCAGGCGAGCGTGGTTGCTGGTTACTCCGCGGCGGTTGCCCGCGGCGTGCCGTACCGGCGCTCGATATAATCCATCACCATTCGCTTAAAGTCGGCAGCAACCGTGGCGCCGCGCAGGGTCGCGACCTTCTTCCCATCAATGAACACAGGCGCTGCCGGTTGCTCGCCGGTGCCAGGCAGCGAAATGCCGATATCCGCATGCTTGCTCTCGCCCGGGCCATTGACGATGCAACCCATCACCGCGACATTGAGCGCCTCCACGCCCGGATAACGGCGCTTCCATTCCGGCATGGAGTCGTGAATGAATTTCTGAATGTCCCCGGCGAGCTCCTGAAACGTTGTCGACGTGGTGCGGCCGCAGCCCGGACACGCTGCGACCAGCGGCACGAATACGCGAAATCCCATGGTCTGCAACAGCTCCTGGGCGACCTTCACTTCGAGAGTCCGGTCACCTCCAGGCTCCGGCGTAAGCGAGATGCGAATGGTATCGCCGATACCCTGCTGCAGGAGAATGCCGAGGGCGGCGGAGGAAGCAACGATGCCCTTCGACCCCATGCCTGCCTCGGTAAGGCCGAGGTGCAGCGCGTAATCCGAGCGCCGCGCGAGCTCCGTATAGACGGCAATCAGATCCTGCACCGCCGATACTTTTGCGGACAGAATGATCTGCTCGCGCCGCATTCCCATCTCTTCCGCGCGCTGCGCCGAGAGCAGCGCCGACTGCACCATTGCCTCGCGCGTCACCGCGCGCGCATCGCGCGGGGCTGGCGAGCGCGCGTTCTCATCCATTAGATGCGTGAGCAGCTCCTGGTCGAGGGATCCCCAGTTCGCGCCGATGCGCACTGGTTTGCCGTGACGCAGCGCCGTCTCGATAATGGCGCCGAACTGGCGGTCCTTCTTCTCCTTGAAACCGACGTTGCCGGGATTGATCCGGTATTTGTCCAGCGCCTCGGCGCATCCCGGGTGATCGGCCAAGAGCTTGTGGCCGATGTAGTGAAAATCGCCGACGATCGGCACATCAATACCGAGCTTCTGCAGCCGCTCCTTGATGTGGGGCACCGCCGCAGCCGCGCTGTCACGATCCACGGTTACACGGACGATCTCCGATCCGGCGCGCGCTAGATCGGCGACTTGACGGGCGGTAGCGTCGACGTCGGCAGTATCCGTGTTGGTCATGGACTGCACGACAATGGGCGCAGCACCGCCCACGGTGACCCCGCCCACATTGACGGCGACCGATTGGCGCCGTTCTTGGGCTTGTGCCTCGATCATGTCAGATTCCTTCGCGGTCGAAGTGCCAGAACGCGCGGTCCACTGTCAACGTGGGCGGTTGACGATGATGAGGCCGGCGAGCACGAGCGCAGCCGCAGCCGCAAAGGCGGGGGTGAGCGGCTCGCCCAGTATCACGTGACCCGCAAGTACGCCGAACATCGGTGAGAGAAACGTGAGGACCGACAGGCGGCTTGCGGAATAGCGCTGAATGAGCGCGACCCAGGCCGCAAATGTGAAAGCGACGACCCAGATGCTCTGATAGAGCAGCAGGCTCACGGCGAACAGCGATGGGGCGGCGGGAAGGCGCTCGCCGAACGAAATGGAGCACACAGCAAGCATGGGAACGGAGACGACGAGCTGATAAAGGAGAACCTTCTCGCTCGGCGCGTGCGCAAGCCTGCTCGCCTTTACGATCAGTGTCGTCGCGGCCCATCCGGCGCCTGCCGCAAGCAGCATGACATCGCCCAAAAACTCGCGCTTATCTGCGCCGGGCGTAGGCACGCCGAGGGCTATGACCAACCCAAGGAAGGAAAGTGCGAGACCAAGCCACTGCCAGGCATCGAAGCGCTCCGCAGGGAGTAGCCAGCGCGCGCCGAGCACGACGAAGAACGGCGCGGTGTAAAGAAAAACGGAGGCGCGGCTCGCGGCCGTGGAGCCAAGCCCTTCATAGATGAGCAGAAACTCGATCGCGAATACTATCCCCGTGACGAGCCCGGGCAGAAGCGTGCCATCCGCAATCAGGATCGGCACCCCGCGCAACCAGGTCCAAAGCCAGACCACAAGCGCCGCTAGGGCCGATCGTATGCTCGCCTGCATGAGCGCCGGGATCTCCGCGAGCACGAGCTTGATGGCGACCTGATTGAATCCCCAGCTGCAGCAGAGCAGCGTGGCGAGCACGATCGCGATCGGCGGCGGGGAGCGAGAAGCCGGGGGCATGGGCCTGGATCACTGGGTATGAGATAAGCATTCAATCTTTTCGGCCGGCCAGGCATCTCTGTGGTCGCGGCACAAGGACGTCCATGCCCGGTGAAGGCCGGGCACGACGGCTCAGTCAGGACTCCTCGCCCGAGCGGAGGTCCTGTCGCGCACAATGGGTGCAGATGCCGGTGATCTCGATGACCGGCGATTTCGGGAAAAAACCGACGCTCTTTGCGGCGGAGGTCAGCGTCGCGGTCACCGCCCGAGAAGAAGCTTCGCCGACGACGCCGCACCCTTCGCAGATCAGGAACACGATCAGCTCGCCGGCGGCATGGTTGTGTACGCAGGCAATGAAGGCATTGCGGCTCGCGATGCGATGCACGAGCCCGTTCTCGCGCAGAAATTCGAGCGCACGGTAGGCGGTGATGGGCGCAAGCCGCGGACCTTTCGCTCTCGTCTGCTCGATGATGTCATAGGCCCCGAGCGGCCTGTGACTGCCCAGCAAGGCTGCGAGCACGGCGCGCCGAATGGGCGTGAGGCGCTGACCGCGCTGGGCGCAGCGCGCTTCGGCCAGACTCATGGCGTCATTAGAGCACCGGCCGTGGTCGTGATCTGGTTTTGGAAAGATCGGCCGGGACGAGCCTGCGCGGGTCATTTCCTCACCTTAGCGGCTTTGACGGTAACATGGTGCTGCTGCAGTGCAATATTGATTGTTGCAACGCAATATACAAATCCCCACTTTGAAGAGGTCTTCCGAATCGCTGATGAAACGCAAAGAGGCGGCATGCTTCCAATTTTGCTCGCAATCCTAACGAATTGGACGTGGGAGCACATACTCCCGGCCCGCTCACTTCGGGAGCGGTCAACCCCTCCAGTCCATCCCGCGAGGCGGCCGCGTAAGCGGATCAACTTGGCCCTGCAGGGCGGTGGCGCCCATGGCGCCTTCACCTGGGGCGTGCTCGATCAGCTGCTTGCCGACGGTCGGCTCGAGATCGACGGCATTTCAGGTAGCTCGGCCGGGGCGATCAATGCGGTGCTCATTGCCGACGGCTTCAACCGGGGCGGCCCCGAAGAGGCGCGGGCCCGCCTTGCCGAGTTCTGGCGCGCAGTGAGCGTCGACGGCCAGCTTTCCGACATGCAGCGTGCGGTGGTCGAGCGCCTCTTCCCCTTTGCGCCGCGCGGCGGCATGTGGTTCGGCACGCTCTCGCGATTTTTCTCCCCCTACGATCTCAATCCGCTCAACATCAATCCGCTCAAGGAGCTGATGGAGCGTTTCGTCGACTTCGAGGCGTTGCGAAAGAGCTACCGGCGCGACCTGTTCATTTCGGCAACGAACGTCCATACGGGTGAGGTCCGCATCTTCACGCGCGAGGACGCGAGCGCGGACGTGGTTGCCGCATCCGCGTGTCTGCCGCTCCTGTTCCGTGCCGTTGAGATCGACGGCATTCCCTATTGGGACGGCGGCTATAGCGCGAACCCGCCGCTGGTTCGTTTCCTGGGCGCCACCCGCACCGAGGATCTCCTGATCGTGCAGATCAATCCGCGCGAGCGGCGTACCACTCCCACCACCACCCGCGAGATACTCGCACGCGCCAATCAGATCAATTTCAACGCGCCACTCCTTTCTGAGCTGCGCGGGGTGAATTTCGCCAATCACCTGATCGATGAAGGAAAGCTGCCGCGCGGCACCAAGCAGGGACAATTCCGCCGTCTACGGCTGCACCGCATCGGAATGGACGACCTCCGCGAAGATGCGCCTGCGCCGAGCACGCTGACGCGCGAGTATCAGGCATTCGAGACGCTGCACAAGCTCGGGCAGCGCGCTGCACGCCGCTTCCTCGATGCGCATTTCAACCACATAGGTCGCCGCTCGACTATCGACGACGAGCCGGCATTGCCGCAGCTCGACCTGGCGGTTTAGGCCCCATGTCGTCGCCCGCCACGCGGGCACTCGATCCCGCCCCATGACATGGCTGCGCGTGCCGCGGCACTGGGATATGCTTCGCGCATGGCGCAATCCGCTTCTCCGGTGCTGACCGCGAAAAAGGGTACGACGCGGTTCGACATCTGCGTCGGCGACATCACCACGCTGCAGGTCGACGCGATCGTGAATGCGGCAAACCGGACCCTCCTCGGCGGCGGCGGCGTCGATGGCGCGATCCATCGCGCAGCAGGCCCCGAGCTCAAGCGAGAATGCGAAAAACTCGGCGGCTGTGAAACGGGCTCGGCGAAGATCACGAACGGCTATCGGCTCAAAGCGAAGCACGTGATCCACGCGGTCGGGCCGGTATGGAGCGGAGGTAAGAAGCGCGAGGACGAGCTGCTCGCTTCCTGCTACCGGACCGCGCTCGACCTTGCGGCCAAGCACCGCCTGTCATCCATTGCTTTTCCGGCGATCTCGACGGGAGTGTACGCCTTTCCGGCCGATCGCGCGGCGCGCATTGCGGTGGGCACGGTGGCGGCCGAGATCGAGAAAGCACCACGCGAGCTCAAGCAGGTCGTGTTCTGCTGCTTCTCACCAGAATCGGCCGAGCATCACAAGTCGGCTTTTGCCGAGCTGGGATTGAGTTCTTCCTCGCCAAATATAGAGCGGCCGCCATAGAACGGCGAAAGCCGCCGCTCGTCATCGATGATCTTCTCCAGGGAAGGCCCGGGTGCAACGCGTTCAAGCGCGCGCGCCTGCTTATCGAGGCGTTGCAGTGCACCGAGCTTCTCGTTGTGGCCGAGCTTCGCCTTTGCGAGCGCCGACTTGAGCACGCCGATCGTCTCGTCATAGACCTTGAGCGGCACCGGGAAGGGATGCCGGTCCTTGCCACCGTGCGCGAAGGAAAATCGCGCCGGATCCGTAAAGCGGCACGGCGCGCCGTGCACGACCTCAGCGACCAACGCCAGCGCTCGTACCGTGCGTGCGCCGACGCCGGGCGTGAGCAACAATTCGGGAAAATCCTTTGGGCTGCGATCAGCCGCGGCGGTCAGGGCGCCGTGCAGCCGGCGTGCGATCACGTCGCTTGCGCGCACCTCGTGATGCGCGGGCATGATCAGATGCGGCAAAAGCGGCTGTGCAGCGGACCTTGCGCACGCCCTTCGTTCGAGCCTCGCGAGCTCGCGTGCAATCCCGTCGGGGCCTAGGGCATCGAGCAGCGCAAGCTGCGCCTCGCGCGAGGACCGCGCGCGGCGATCGGCGAGATTGATGATTTCGCCTTCGCCTGGCCCCGCAATGGCCGCGTGCGGATTATCGACGAAGCTCTGCAGTCCTTCTGAGAGCCAGTGGTAGCGGCGCGCCCTCCTGCTCGCGCCGTTCATGCCCTGCTGGATGATGGTCCAGTGTCCGTCATCGGTGACGACGAAACCGTGCAGGTACAGATCGTAGCCATCCTGCACCGCTGCGCTGTCGACCTTGGCGACGAGACGACTCGTGCGCGCGAGCGCCTGGCCATCGAAGCCCGCGTGCTCGCCGATCGCGACAAGCTCCTGTGGCGTCTGCCGCGAATGCCGACCGCGTCCGCCGCAGACATGAACGCCGAGCTCGCCTGCGAGCGGCGCGAGTCCGCGCTTGAGGGCGCCGATCGAGCTCGTGGTGATGCCGGAGGAATGCCAGTCCATTCCCATCACCGCGCCGAATGACTGGAACCAGAACGGATTGGTGAGGCGTCGCAACAGCTCGTCACGCCCGTAATGATGCACGATCGCCTGCGCGATGACGGCACCGAGCCGCGCCATGCGTTCCGCAAGCCATTTCGGCACCCGGCCGCCGTGCAGCGGCAGGTCGGCAGTTCCGGCGCGTCGTGCGGACATTTGTGGCGGCCTCGGTATGCCGGAAAAATACTGGGTGAAATTGTTAACGCCAGTAGCGTCGAAGGCCGCTGAGAGCCGTTACGCCGACCCTTCCTTCACAAGGCTGAGCGCGCTGAAAGCGGCGCAGCCGAGGAGCCCGGGCTCCGGATAGGTCACGAGCACCGTCGCAACGTTGCGCAGCATCGCCTCGTGTGGCGGATGTGCCTCGAACGTGGCGCGAAATTGCGCCTCGTCAATCAGCGGCGCGAGCCCGTGGGAAACGCCGCCTGCAATGTAGATTCCGCCGAGTGCCTTGAAGGTCAGCGCGAGTCCGCCGGCAAACCGCGCAAGCAAGCGGATGAACAGCTGCACCGCCTCGCGCCCGGATTTGTCGCCGGCGACCGCGCCCTGCAGGATGGCTTCCGGATTGGCGTAGCCATTCTTCCGCTGTAGCGCGCGCGCGAGCCGCATCAGCCCCGGCCCCGAAAGCACCATTTCGGCGCTCATTTGTGCGCATTCCTCGTGAAGACGCGCGAACACGGGAAATTCGTCGGGCGTCTGCGGCCCGAACGACGCGTGACCTCCTTCGCTCGCCAGCACGCGCCAGCGGCCGGCATTTGGCAACAGCGCGGCGACGCCCAGGCCAGTACCCGGACCAAGCACCACCTTGACGGCGTCGTGGCACAGCGCCGCAGCTCCGAGCGCACGCGTCTGGTCCGGCGCGAGTTGCGTCAATGCCCAGGCCACCGCCTCGAAATCATTGATGACGCGGAAGCTTGCAAAATTAAATTTTTTCGCGAAGTCGGGCCGCCGGAACCGCCAGGTGCGATTGGTGAGCGCGATCTCCTCGCCATCGATGGGGCCAGCGATGGCGAATGTGGCTGCGCGTGGATGCATACCGACTTCTTGGAGGTAGCTTGCAACGGCGCTCTCGAGGTCCGGCACTGTGTTGTTATGGACGGCGCGAATGGATTCGAGCCGCGCGTGCGGATAAGCGAGCGCAAAGCGGCTGTTGGTGCCGCCGATGTCGGCGACAAGCGTTGGTGATGTCTGCTGCAGGATCATTCCGGCTCAGCCCAATGCGCTGTTGCTGCGGCAAGCGCCTCTCTTGCTTTTTTGATCAATACGAGCGCGGGAGGCCGAGCACGTGCTCGGCCAGATAGGAGAGGATGAGATTGGTCGAGATCGGAGCCGTCAGATAGAGACGCGTTTCGCGGAATTTGCGCTCAACATCGAACTCTTCGGCGAAGCCGAAGCCGCCATGGGTCTGCACGCACATGTCGGCCGCGGCCCAGGAAGCATCGGCAGCGAGAAGCTTTGCCATGTTGGCCTCCGCCCCGCAGTCGTGGCCGCGCTCATAGAGGCGGGCTGCCTCGTGCACCATCAGCTCGGCCGCGCGCATCTGCGCATAGGCGCGCGCGATGGGAAACTGCACGCCCTGGTTCTGCCCGATCGGCCGGCCGAACACGATGCGCTCCTTTGCGTAAGAGGTCGCCTTGTCGATGAACCATTTCGCGTCCCCGATGCATTCCGCGGCGATCAGGATGCGCTCCGCATTCATGCCGCTAAGGATGTAGCGAAAGCCATCGCCCTCGTCCCCGATCAGGTTTTCCGACGGCACCCGTAGATCGTCGAAGAACAGCTCGGTCGTGGCATGGTTCATCATGGTGCGGATCGGATTGATGCTGATGCCGGTCCCCTGCGCGAGCCGCATATCAACGAGAAAGACGGAAAGCCCGCCGGTGCGCGTTTTTGTCTCTTCTCGCGGAGTAGTGCGCGCCAGCAGGAGGAGGAGATCGGAATGCTCCGCGCGCGAGCTCCAGATTTTCTGCCCGTTGATGACGTAGTGATCGCCCTCGCGCACGGCGGTGGTACGCAGGGCGAGCGTGTCGGTGCCTGAGGTGGGCTCGGTGACGCCGAAAGCCTGCAGCCGGAGCTCGCCCGAGGCGATGCGCGGCAGCCATTGTGCCTTCTGCGCGGCGCTCCCGTGCCGCAGCAGCGTGCCCATGGTGTACATCTGCGCGTGGCACGCCGCTCCGTTGCAGCCTGATGCCTGGATCTCCTCCATGATCGCGACCGCGGCGCTCATAGGCAGTCCGCTCCCCCCATATTCTTCGGGGATCAGCGCAGCGAGGTAGCCCGATTCGGTGAGCGCCTTGACGAACTCGGTCGGATAGGCGCGCTCGCGGTCAAGCTTGCGCCAGTACTCGCCGGAAAACCGCGCGCATACCGCGCGCACCGAAGCGCGGATCTGCTCGAGCTCGTGGGCCGGATACCCGCTCTCGCCTTCGATCGCTACCTCGGCCATCGCCACCATCATACCGGCTCCCAGGCGAATACGTCCGAGGAACGTTCGAGCGGCGTGAACGAGGCACCGAATGCCTGCTTGAGCTGCGCCTCAAGCTTTTCCGGCGTCCAGCCGTCGGAGCGATGCAGGGTCCGCACCGGACGCGGCTGGCTGAAAAGAAAGATCTCGTTGTTGCGCACGCCAAAGATCTGTCCGGAAATCCCGGCCGCCGAATCCGAGCCGAGATAGACCGTGAGCGGCGCAATCTTCTCGGGCGTCATCTGCTGCATGCGATCCACGCGCATCTTTTCCTCCGGCGTGGTGGCCGGGATCGAATCGATCATGCGGGTCCAGGCAAACGGCGCGATACAGTTGGACCGCACGTTGAAGCGGGCCATGTCGAGCGCGATCCCGCGCGACAGGCCGACAATGCCGAATTTCGCCGCCATGTAGTTCGCCTGCCCAAAATTGCCCACGAGCGCCGAGGTCGAGGTCATGTGCACGTAGGCGCCGGAATTCTGCTCGCGGAAACGCGGGGCGCAGGCGCGGCTCATGTTAAACGAGCCGTTAAGGTGCACGGCGAGCACGTCCGACCAGTCAGACGGGCTCATGCGGTGAAAGATGCGATCGCGCAGAATCCCAGCATTGTTCACCAGAATATCGATGCGGTCGAAAGCGGAGAGCGCTGTTTTGGCAATTTCCTCTGCGTTCTGCGGCTCGGCGACCGACAGCGTAGAGGCGATTGCGTTGCCGCCTTTTTTCTTGATCTCATCAACGACTGCCTGAGCCGGCCCGGCGTCACCGCCCTCGCCCGAAAGATCGGCGCCGATGTCGCAGACCACGACGCCGGCTCCCGCACGCGCCATGGCGAGCGCAATGGCACGCCCGATGCCACGCCCAGCGCCGGTCACGATTGCGACCTTCCCGGCGAGGATGCCGGTCATTGCATACATGGGACCGGGGTGCATGTAGGGGCGGGTTTAAAACCCGCCCCTACGTGCATCACCATTTCACGCCACCTCTACTGCGTCTTGGCCTTCTCGAAAGGATAGATCACGTCGCCGGTCTTGTATTCGGCGGGGGTAAGCACGGTCTGCGTTTCCATGCCGCGGAACTGATCGAGTTCGCCGCTCTTGATGTCGTGATACTGCACCTGCAGCATGCGGCCCTTCTCCCATTCCCCGTTCTTGCCGAACTTGATGTCGCCCATGATGGTTTTGAACGTCGTCTTGCGAATGTAGTCGGCAAGCGCATCGTCGTTGAGACTCTTGGTCGCCGCAACCGCATCGCCCAACACCTGGATGTAGGCGTAACCCCAGGTGCCGAGATAGTAGCCGAGCGGATCGACACCCTCGGCGCCTGCGCGCGCCTGGTACTTTTTCAGAAATTCCTCGGTGCTCGGCAGCATCAGCTGCTTCGACGGCGCCCAGGTCTCATAATTGATCCAGCCGTTGAGCAGGGGCCCGAGCTGGCGCTTGATCGCCGTCGCCTGCAATCCCACCATGGCACCGCCGATCATTTTCGGCTTGTAGTTGAGCTCGCTCACCGCGCGCACGATGCCGACCGAATCGAGCGGATACGAGCATACGCTGACCACGTCTGGATTGGCGGCCTGGATGCCGCGCACCACCGCCGAGAAATCCGTCGTGTTCGGCGGATAGGTGCGATCGTACACGACGCGCATGCCAGCCTTCTTTGCGTTGTCACGCGCGCCCTCGCAGGAGTTTTTGGAGAACTCCTGGTCGGCGGCAATCAGCGCTACCGTCTGCGGCTTTGGATTCTGTGCCGCCGCAATGTCGAAGAATCCTTGCGTAAACGAGGGCTTCGTGTCCGGCCCTGACGGGATCATCGCGAAGAATTTCGGATAATTGAACTCGCTGTTCACCGCGAGCCCGAACAGGATGATGAACACCTTGCCATGCTCGATAATCACCGGCATGGCCGCCGCGGACGGCACCGTCGCGTAAGGTCCGATCACGAGATCGACTTTGTCGACATCGAGAAGTTTGGTGTAGATGCCGGGCACCGGAGCGGCCTGGCTCTGATCGTCGTAGTAGATGAGCTTCACCGGGCGGCCGAGGAGTCCCCCTTTGGCATTGATCTCCTCCTCCCAGATGCGCATGCCGAGAAGCGCGGACTTGCCGTTCGGCGACAAAGGTCCGGTGAGCGCCATCGAGAAGCCGATCTTGATGGGCTCGCCGCTCGGCTGCTGCGCGTGGGCAGGGGTCAAGAAAAATGCGAGCGCTGCCGCAGTGGCAGACGCAAGCAGGCGGCGGCGAGGTGCATGCATGTTTTCCTCCAGTGGTTTTCGCATTTGTTGTTAAATCGCAGAAATGACTAGTCTGTTCCCCACACTTCGTCGGCGAGTTCCACGATCAGGCGCAGCTTCGCCCATTGCTCGTCCTCAGCAAGGATATTGCCTTCCTCGGTCGAGGCAAAGCCGCACTGGGGCGAGAGACACAATTGCTCCGGCCGTACGTATTTCGCCGCGTGGTCGATGCGGCGCTTGATGTCGTCCTTGCGTTCCAGCGTTCCGAACTTTGACGTCACCAAGCCCAAAACGACCATCTTTTCGCCCTTGGGGAGAAAACGCAGCGGCTCGAAGCCGCCAGCCCGGTCGGTATCGTATTCGAGAAAGTAGCCGTCATAGGGAAGGTTCCGCAAAAGCGTCTCCGCGATCGGCTCGTAGCCGCCTTCGGCGATCCAAGTGGAGCGGAAATTGCCGCGGCAAACATGCGTGGTGATGGTCATGTCGGCGGGTTTTTGCGCAAGCGCGGCATTGATCACAGCGGCATAAATGTTCGGCAGCGCCTCCACATTGGCCATGCGCTCGCGTGCCTTGCGCAGCTCCTCTTGCGAGCAGAGATAGGCCCAGACCGTGTCATCGAATTGCAGGTAGCGGCAGCCGGCCTCGTAGAACGCGCGCACTGCCTTTCTGTAAGTGTCTCCAAGGTCCTGAAAAAACGTGTCCAAGTCGGAATAGGCATTTTTGCTAATCGCGTCTTTGGCAAGTCGGAAATGCAGCACGGACGGCGACGGGATGGTCATCTTGGGCATCACCCGGCAGTTCGCCTTCAGGAAACGAAAATGCTCGAGCATCGCATGATCTGAAAAACCGAGCTTCCCGGTAATGCGGATGCTCTCTGCCTTGGTCTGCACACCCTGGAACTGGATGCCGTGGTCGGCCTCGTAGAGCTCGACGCCGTTGAGCATGCCGAGGAAGTCGAAATGCCACCAGGCGCGCCGGAACTCGCCATCGGTGGCAAGCTTGAGCCCGGTCTCCTGCTGCTTGTCGATCACGCGCCTGATCTCGCGATCCTCGATTGCCTTGAGCTGCGCCGCCGTGATCGCGCCCGCCTCGCGTTTGGCGCGTGCCTCCTTGAGCGCCTGCGGGCGCAAGAGGCTGCCGACATGATCGGCCCGAAAGGGCGGCTTGGTGCGCATGGCAGCAGTGTAGCGCAGCGATGAGATGGCGCAAAAATCATGATGTTTGTAGGGGCGGGTTTCAAACCCGCCCCTACATGCGTCGCAATCAGTGTCCCCTCCCGCCAGTCCGCCTCGCGCCCGCGGCGGTTACGCCGAGGTAGCTCTCGAGGACGGCGCGGTCTGCCGCAAGCTCGCGGCTCGGCGCCTCATGCACCAGCAAGCCGCGCTCGATGATGGCTGCGCGGTCGGTGACCGCAAGCACTTTCTGCGCATTCTGCTCCACCAGGATGGCGGAGGTGCCTTCCTGGATGATGATGCCGCGCAATGCGGCAAGCACTTCCTCCACCAGAATGGGTGCCAATCCTTCCAGCGGCTCATCGAGCAGGATGAGCAGCGGATTGAGGACGAGCGCGCGCGCGACCGCGAGCATCTGTTGCTCGCCGCCGGAGAGCTGATTACCAAGATTGCGCCGGCGCTCGGCGAGGCGGGGAAACAGCCGATAAATTCGCTGAAGAGTCCACGGACCGGTGCGGGCCACAGCCGTGAGGTTCTCCTCGACGGTGAGTGACTTGAAGATATTCCGTTCCTGCGGCACCCAGCCGATCCCCGCGTGCGCCCGCTGGTCGGGACGGAGCGCGGTGAGATCGCAATCAAACAGGCTGATGCGTCCCGCGAAATAAGTGGTGACGCCGACGATGGAGTTGATCAGCGTGGTCTTTCCCATGCCATTGCGCCCCAAAAGCGCGAGCGATTGCCCCTTCGGCAGCGAAAGGGAGAGATCGTGCAGCACGATGGCTTCGCCGTAGCCCGCGGTCAGCCGCTCGATGCACAGCACGTCAGGCATGCGCCGCCTCGCCGAGATAGACCGCCTTCACGCGCGCATCGCGCGCCACCTCGTCGGGAGCACCATCGAGAAACAGCGCGCCGTTGACCAGGACCGAGATGCGCTGCGCGAAGGAAAAGACAATATCCATGTCGTGCTCGATCAGAAGCACGGTGACGTCAGAGGGCAAGGCAGCGACGGTGTCGAGTATCTCGTGGCGCTCCGCCTCAGGTACTCCAGCCGCGGGCTCGTCGAGGAGCAGCACCTGCGGCCGAGAGCCGATCGCGAGCGCGATTTCCAGAAGACGCTGCTTGCCGTAGGGCAGGTTGCCGGTGCGTTCGAACATCACGTCGGCAAGACCAAATTGTTGCAGAATGCCTGCCGCCTCCTCGACAACGCCCGCATGGCTGCCGACCACGCGCCACCACTGCGCGCCCACTCCGAGGCGCTGGGAAACCGCAAGCCCCACCGTCTCGATGGGAGTCAGATCGAGAAACAGCTGATTGATCTGAAACGTGCGCGCAAGCCCGCGCGCCACCCGACGATGCACTTCGAGCCGCGTGATGTCCTCGCCTTGCAGGACGATGCGGCCCGCAGATGGGACGAGCACGCCGGTCAGGAGATTGATCACCGTGGTCTTGCCGGCGCCGTTCGGGCCGATCAGCGCATGGCGCGCGCCTTTTTCGATCTGCAGCGAGACGCCATTGACGGCGGCAATGCCGCCGAAATGCTTCTGCAGGCCTATGGTTTCGAGCGCAATCGGCATGCTTTCATTCCGGCTGCGATCCAGCCGCTCATGCGCTCGCGTCCGACGAGCACGACGAGCACGAACACCGCCCCGATCCAGAACTGCCAGTACTGGGGCGTGAGATTGGCAAGAAAATCCTGCAGGAACTTGAAAATCACGGCGCCCACAAGCCCGCCGTAGAGATAGCCCGTGCCGCCCAGGATGAGGACGAGGAGGAGATCGGCGGAACGTTCGAATGAGAAGACTTCGAGGGAGGCGAAGGCCGTGGTTTGCGCGAGCAACGCTCCGGCCACCCCACCATATCCCGCCGCAAGGGTATAGATCGCCACGAGGCGCGCGTTGACGGGAATGCCGACGGAGGAGCCGCGCAGCGGATTGGCTTTGACCGCCCGCAGCGAGAGCCCGAACGGCGAATGGACAATGCGCCGCGCCAGAAGGAAGAGAACAAACAATACGGAGAGGCAGTAGGCATACCCGACATGGCCGAAAATATCGAAATCGAAAAGCCCGAGGATTGGCCCGATGCGCACACCCTGCAAGCCATCGGCGCCGCCGGTGATGTCGGGGATCTGATTGGCAATCTCGCGCATGATCAGCGCCACGCCCAGGGTCACCATGAGGCGGGTCAGATCGGAGCCGCGCAGCACCAGAAAGCTGGTGGCGAACCCGAGCACGGCGGCAGCAAGACCCGAAGCGAGCAACGCCAAAACCGGCTCCGGGATTATCGCATGCTTGGCGGCGAGTGCCGCGAGGTACGAGCCGAAGCCGAAGAAGGCGGCATGGCCCAATGAGATGATCCCGGCATAGCCGAGGATAAGATCGAGCGAGAGCGCAAACAGCGCGAGCCAGGCGATTTCCGTGAGAATGAGATGGCGGCCCGGAAACACGAAAAAGCTCGCGAGCGCCGCGAGCCAGAACACATATTCGACGGCGCGCCAGCGCCCACGCAGGCGGGCGGCTATTTGCTCCGGCGGTTGCATGCGGGCCGCTACCGCGTGGCGCGCGCAAAAAGCCCCTGCGGGCGCAGCAGCAACAGCACGATCATCACCGTGTAGATCACGAAGGCGCCGAAGCGGGGCACGTAATATTTGCCGAAAATGTCGGCAATGCCGATAAGCAGCGAGGCAAAAAAGGGCCCGGTCATGCTCGAGGTGCCCCCGACCGTCACGACGATCAGGAAATAGACCATGTATTTGAGGGGAAAGGTGGGATCGAGCCCGAGGAGCTCGGCGCCGAGCGCGCCGCCGAGGCCGGCGAGACCGGAGCCAAACGCAAAGGTGAGCAAGAAGACCGCATTGACATTGATGCCCAGTCCGCGCGCGACCCGCGCATCATCGACCGAGGCGCGCAGGCGGCTGCCGAACCGCGTCTGCGAGAGGATGAGCTGGAGCGCGAGGGTGAGAAGGCCACACAGCACAATGATGAACAGGCGATAGCGTCCGATGCCGATGCTGAAAAACTCGAAGCGGCCCTGCAGCGCCGCGGGAATCTGGATGAACACCTGCTGGGCGCCCATGAACCAGTCGGTGGCGGCAACCGCCATGAATATTAGACCGATGGTGAAGAGCACCTGGTCGAGAGGACTGCGGCCGTAGACATGGACGTACAACGTGCGCTCGAGCAGCGCCCCGAGAGCGGCGGTGGCGAGGAAAGCGAGGGCAAGCGCGGCAAGGAAGGGCACGCCCATGCGATTGACCAGGATGAGCGTGACGTAGCCGCCCGCCATCGCAAAAGCGGTGTGCGCGAGATTGACGAAATTCATGAGCCCGAGAGTGACCGAGAGGCCGCATGCCAGCACGAACAGCAGCATGCCGTAGGCGATCCCATCGAACAGAATCGTCAGCATGAATCAAATGGCGCAGGACAGAGAACGGATGACACGATCCGCACGGCGGGCAAAGGCGCGGTTATCTCAGCGGGCGATTTTACCTACGCTACTTTTTAAGTGGGTCCTTGACGGCTTCGACGGTGGCAAACTCGACGTTGTAGAGTTCGCCGCCGACGCGCTCGACGCGTCGGATATAGACGTTCTGCACGATGTCCCGTGTCTGCGGATCGATAGAGATGGGCCCGCGCGGGGATTCCCAATTCATCCCTTTCATCGCGGCAACCAGCCCCTCGCCGTCGGTTTTGCCCCCCGTCTTCTTCAGCGCTTCATAGATGAGGTGCATGCCGTCCCATCCGCCCACCGAGATGAAGTTGGGCCGGAAGCCGTAGGTCTTTTTAATGTCGGCAACGTACTGCTTGTTCAGAGGCGAATCATGCAGCGCCGAATAGAATCCCGCGGTCACCGCGCCCAGAATTGCGTCGCCCATGCCGGGAAGATCGTCGTCGTCGGTGACGTCGCCGGTGCCGATGAGCTTGATCCCGGCCTTGTCGAGCCCGCGCTCGGAGAATTGCCTCGCGAAGGTGCCTGCCTGCCCGGCGGGCACGAACACGAAAAGTGAATCCGGGCCGCGCTCCCGTGCGCGCTCGAGGAAGGGCGAAAAGTCCGGATTCTGGAACGGCACCTTGACGGTGTCGGCAATCTCGCCCCCGGCTTTCTTGAAGTGGTCCGTGAAAACAGCCGTGGCTTCCGCGCCCGGCGCCCAGTCCGACTGGATGATGACGACCTTCTTGCTGCCGTTCTTGGCCGCCCACTCGGCAATGATCTGCGACTGCTGGCCCAGGGTGAAGCTCGTGCGCACCATGTACGGATCGCCGGGATGGATCACGCCCGATGTGCCGGAGACCACCACCACGTTTGCGGTCTTGCTCTGGGTCGACAACGGCCCGATCGCGCGCGCGCTCGGGGTGAGTGCCGAAACAATGATGCCGACCTTGTCGTTAACGATGAGCTCCTGGGCAAGGCGCTTGGAGTTGTCCGGAGAAGTGGCGTCATCTCTGATAATAAGATCGAGCTTCTTGCCGGCGACGGTGCTGCCATTCTTCTCCATATAGAGCTTCGCGGCCGCCTGAATCTGCTTGCCCACCGACGCCTGGCCGCCGGTCAGCGGCAACACCATGCCGATCTTTACGGTGTCTTGCGCCGCGGCGGCGCCGCCACCGAGCGCCGTTGCCAGTGCGCCGACAAGAATGGTGCGCAACATGTGGATTTTCCTCCCTGTTGGCTCTTTACGCGTGCGCTTTGCGCTGTGGATCGGCGATCTTTTCCAGCCGACCGAGAACATGCATGCACGGCAGAAGCTGCGCCAGGCTGGCATTCGGCTCACGATTCTCCCTGATGGCGGCAATGAACTCGCGGTCCTCGAGCTCGATCCCGTCCATGGAGACATCGACCTTGGACACGTCAATCGGATTCTTCTTGCCGTCTGTGAGATCGTCGTAAAATGCCTGATAGGTTCCGTTATCGCAGATATAACGGAAGAACGACCCGAGCGGGCCATCGTTATTGAACGAAAGGGAGAGTGTCAGAATCGCGCCATCCGGCACCCTGGCGACGATGCCCATGTCCATGGCGATGCCGAGCTGCGGGTGGATGGGCCCCTGCACCGCATAGCAATCCGAGATCGTCTGCCCGGTCTGATACTGAAACAGGTCGATTGTGTGCGCGGCATGATGCCACAGGAGGTGATCGGTCCAGCTCCGGGGATTGCCCGCCGCGTTGATGTTGCGGCGACGGAAGAAATAGGTCTGTACGTCCATCTGCTGCACTTTCAGCTCGCCGCGTTCTATGCGCTTGTGCACCCATTGATGGCTCGGATTGAACCGACGTACATGGCCCCCCATGGCCACCACGCCGGTCTCTTTGGCGATGCGCGCCAGCGCTTCGGCATCCTCGACGCTGTCGCCCACAGGGATCTCGATGAGCACGTGCTTGCCAGTGCGCATGACCTGCTCGCCCTGGCGGAAATGCAGCTTCGTAGGCGTGGTCAGGATCACCGCATCTGCGCGCTTGATGCCTTCGGACAGATCGCCGGTGTAATGCGGCACGTTGTATTTTTTCGCGACCTCGGCGGTGGCGTCCTGGTTGCCTCCAACCAGGGAGGTGACTTCCACCTCCGGAATGCGCTTGAGCGCGTCCAGGTGTTTTTGGCCGAATGCCCCCTGTCCTGCGACACAGATTTTCATGTTTTGTCGCTCAGGCCGCTTTGCGCCGCGGCGCAGCCGCACGTCTTTGCGAAGCCTGCCGGTGGGACTTGGCCGGCTGCTGCTTGTTCTCGAGAATAATGTGGCCAACGGCGGTGTTGGAGGCCGGCACCGTATAGAAGCGGTAGACCTCCTCGACCCGATCGTCGAGCGCGCCGCGCATGATGAGCCACATCACCATCTCGATGCCTTCGGCACCCGCCTCGCGCATGTATTCCACGTGAGGAATGCGCGCGAGCTTCGTCGGATTTTTTACGAGATTGTTCAAAAAGGCCGTATCGAAGTTGCTGTTGATCAGACCCGCGCGCGGCCCGGAGATCTGATGCGACATGCCGCCGGTGCCGAATATCACCACGCGTAGATCCTCGGCATAGGATTCGACTGCCTTGCGGATCGCCCTCCCCAGCATGAAGCAGCGATGCCCCGTGGGCGGCGGATACATGACCACATTCACCGCGAGGGGGATGACGGGACAGGGCCATTCCTTGGGCGAGCCGAAAAGGAGATTGAGCGGAACGGTGAGGCCGTGGTCGACCGCCATTTTGTTGACGATGGTGAGATCGAACTCGTCGAGAATGACCGACTGGGCGATGTGGGAGGCAAGCTCGGGATGACCCTTCACCACGGGCACCGGACGCGGCCCCCAGCCCTCATCGGCGGGCGGAAACTCGGCGGCGCAGCCGAGCGCAAAAGTGGGGATCATCTCGACCGAAAAGGCCGACGCGTGATCGTTGTAAACAACGATGGCCACATCAGGTTTCGTCTTCGCCATCCACTGCTTCGATTTTTCAAAACCCGAGAAGACCCGCTTCCAATACGGCTCCTCGGTGCGCTTGTTGTCGATGGCAGCACCGATGGCGGGCACGTGCGATGCTGCGACGCCTGCAATGATCCTAGCCACGTTTGGTCCTCGCTTTGCTACGCGTTTTCGCTTTTGGCTTCGCTCCTCGTTGTGCCTTCTCGCGCCCGGACCTGCTGCGATTCCCCTCGATGGAGCGGCCGCCCGCGAGCATCATCTTGGCGTACTCGTCCTGGCTCGAGCCCGTCATCAGCGCCGCGAGATGCTGGAAGGAATGCCCGTCGGTGGCTCCGAGCTTGGCAAGGAAATAAATGTTGCCGCCGAGCTCGAGCAGGCGATTGTAGTCACGCTTGAGAATGGCCTCGCGCTGCTCGCCGCTGAGGGGATAATTCGCCAGATAGGCCGCCTCATTGGCCTTGAACGCCTTTCGGTTCTCGTCCTTCATCAGCGACATGCAGAACATGTTCACCCCATATCCCTGGCGTGAACGCTGCGCATCGAACACGAAAGTGCCGGGGATATCGTCGTAGTCGTGCGCCTGCCGTGCCATGAGCAAACTCCAATGCGTCATCCCGAGGTGCGAGCGAGCGCAGCAAGCAAGCCTCGAAGGATGCGGCCCGGGTTGAAGACCGTGCATCCTTCGAGGCTCGGCGCTTTGCGCCGAGCACCTCAGGATGACGGGTCAATATAGCGCGTTAGGACGCACAAACACTACGTCCAGTAGAGCCGCATCGGGTTATCTACCAGCAGCGCTCGCTGCGCCGCTGCTGTCGGCGCGATGCGCGGGACGTAGTCGACCAGCATGCCGTCGTCCGGCGTCTCCTTCTTCATATTCGGATGCGGCCAGTCGGTGCCCCATAGCACCCGATCGGGAAATTTCTCCACCAAGGCGCGTCCGAAGGGCACGACATCGTCATAGGGAGGACCGGTGCGCGTCATGCGCTCCGGGCAGGTCGCCTTTACCCAGAAGTTTTGATGGCTCTCAAGCAGGTTATGAAAGCGTCGATTATCCGGGTGATCGACGCCTTTCGTCACGTCAGGCGTGCCCATGTGATCGACCACGATTGTTGTCGGCAGGGACGTGAAGAACGGCTCGAGCTCCGGCAAATCGGCCATCTCGAAATAGACCACGATGTGCCAACCGCGGTCCGCGATCCTGTCGGCAATGCGGGCGAGCACGTCGCGCGGCGTGAAATCGACGAGCCGTTTGATGAAGTTGAAGCGCACACCCCTGACGCCGGCCCGGTTCATCCAGTCGAGCTCCTTGTCCGTGACCTCCTCGCCCACAAAAGCGACGCCCTTGGCGCGGCCGTTGGCGCTCTCGAGCGCATCCACCATGGCGCGGTTGTCCTTGCTGTGACAGCTCGCCTGCACGATCACGTTCTTGTCCAACCCGAGAAAATCGCGCAGCGCGAACAGCTTCTCCTTCGGCGCATCACAAGGCGTGTATTTGCGTTCAGGCGCGTAAGGAAATTTGTCCTCCGGGCCGAACACGTGACAGTGCGCATCGACCGCGCCCGCCGGCGGGCGATATTCCGGTTTGGACGGATGCGGATGAAACGGGATGTAGCCTTCACTCATCGGCATGGTGGGTGCCCGCTGCGGCTTCACACGCGCTCAAGCGCCAGGGAAACCCCCTGCCCTACGCCCACGCACATGGTCGCGAGCGCGCGCTTGCCGCCGCGCTTTTGCAGTCCATGCACTGCGGTCAATGCGAGGCGGGCGCCCGACATGCCGAGCGGATGCCCGAGCGCGATGGCGCCGCCGTGCGGGTTGACGTGCTCGGCCGCGTCGGGAAGACCGAGCTGGCGCAGGCAAGCGAGAACCTGGGAGGCGAAGGCCTCGTTAATCTCGACAACGTCAAAGTCGGCAATTTTGAAGTCCAGGCGCCCCATGAGCTTGCGCGTCGACGGCACCGGGCCGATGCCCATCACGCGCGGCGGCACGGCAGCCGAGGCCATGCCGAGAATGCGCGCGCGCGGGGTGAGCCCGTGCCGCTTCGCCGCTTGCTCGCTTGCCAGCACGAGTGCGGCGGCGCCGTCGTTGATCCCCGAAGCGTTCCCGGCAGTGACCGTGCCGGGGTTGCGCGCAAACGGTTTGAGCTTTGCAAGGCCTTCGATGGTCGTTTGCGGCCGCGGGTGCTCGTCTGCTTCGACCTTGCGCGGGCCCGTTTTGCCGTCCGCAACCTCCACCGCCACGATTTCTTCTGAAAAATAGCCGGCGGATGCTGCGGCAGCCGCGCGTTGCTGCGAGCGCAACGCAAACGCATCCTGATCGGCGCGCGCGACCTGATATTCCTCCGCGACGTTCTCGCCCGTTTCCGCCATGGATTCGGTGCCGTATTGCGCCTCGATCAGCGGATTGACGAAACGCCAGCCCAGCGTGGTGTCGGCAATCTCGGCGTTGCGGGCAAACGCCTCTTTCGCCTTGCCCATCACGAAGGGCGCGCGGGTCATCGATTCGACACCGCCCGCGATGACCAGATCGGCCTCGCCGCAGCGTATGGCGCGCGCGCCGTCGCCCATCGCGTTAAGGCCCGATGCGCAGAGGCGATTGACGGTGACGCCGGGGACTGAATCCGGAAGGCCGGCGAGGAGCAGGGCCATGCGCGCGATGTTGCGGTTGTCCTCGCCCGCCTGATTGGCGCACCCGAGCACGACCTCGTCGAGCTCGCTCCAATCGAGCTTGGGATGGGCGAGCCGCAAGGCCGTGATCGGCACCGCGGCAAGATCATCAGTACGCACATGTGCGAGCGCGCCGCCATACCGGCCGATGGGCGTGCGTACGGCATCGCAAATGAAAACGTCGCGCAATTCGGGCATCGCCGAGGTCTCGAGGCTCGCCGGAGCCATTTACGTGTCCAATCTTGACCGCGCAACTGAGACATGCGAGCGAACGTGATCGAGGGAGAGCACGATGAATATCCAGGGACAAGCGGCGGTGGTCACCGGCGCCGCCTCGGGGCTTGGCGCGGCGAGCGCGAGCGAGCTCGCGCGCGCCGGCGCGAAGGTTGTCTGCCTCGACCTCGACCTCGACGGCGCACGTGCGGTCGCGCAGAAAATCGGCGGGCACGCGGCTCGGTGCGACGTCACCAATGCGGACGAGGCCGCGGCGGCGCTGGCGGAAGCGCGCGAGCGGCACGGCGCGGCGCGCGTTCTCATCCATTGTGCGGGCGTCGGGCCGGCAAAGCGGATCGTCGGGCGCGACGGCCCCATGCCGCTTGTCGATTTCGCGCGCGTGATCGACATCAATCTCAACGGCACCTTCAACATGATGCGGCTTGCCGCAGCCGCCATGCAGAAGCTTTCACCGCTCGCCGAGGACGAGCGCGGCGTGATCATCACCACCGCGTCGGTTGCAGCATTCGAAGGTCAGATCGGCCAAGCCGCCTATGCTGGCTCGAAAGGCGGGGTTGCCGCGTTGACGCTCCCCGCGGCACGCGAATTGTCGCAATTCGGCATCCGCGTCGTGTGCATCGCTCCGGGGATTTTCGAGACGCCGATGCTGCGCGCGCTGCCCGACGAAGCGCAAAAGAGTCTCAGCGCATCCGTCCCCTTCCCCAAGGCATTGGGCCGTCCCGAGCAGTTTGCAAGCCTTGTGCGCCACATCGTCGAGAACAATTATCTCAACGGCGAAGTGATACGACTCGATGGCGCGCTGCGGCTCGCTCCGCGCTGAGCCCAGATGCTGGTCAATGTACGTACGGTTCGTATCGAATGGGCCGATTGCGACCCTATGGGGATCATTTTCTATCCGCGCTATTTCGCGTTTTTCGACGCCTGCACGACCGCGCTGATCGAGCGCGCGCTCGGCATGGCAAAGCACGATTATCTCAGGACCTACGGCGTCAGCGGTCATCCGGTGGTCAAGAACCATGCCCGCTTTCTCATTCCCACCCGTTTCGGCGACGAGGTAACGATCGAGAGCATGCCCACACGCGTGGGCCGATCAAGTCTGGACGTGCAGCATCGGCTTACAAAAGGCGGCGCGCTCGCGGTGGAAGGCTTCGAAACGCGCGTGTGGGTGCTCGGACGCGCGGCAACCGGCGGAGTGAAATCTGCGCCCATGCCGGCTGTTCTGGTGCAGCGGCTGTTGCACGGGTGAGAACGGGAGAATCCGATGCGCATCGATGCCTGGACGCATTTCTTTCCCAAAAGATTCTTTGACAAGCTGCAGGACCTCGCCCTCAGAGATATGGGCAAGCGGGTGCGCTCGATCCCGGCGCTCTTCGATCTGGATGTGCGCAAGAAGATCGTCGACGGCTTTCCGGACTACGCGCAGATTCTCTCGTACCCGCAGCCTCCCTTGGAGATCATCGCCCGCACGGCAGCGGAGCTCGACGAGCTCGCGCGCGTCATCAACGACGGCTTCGCCGAGCTTTGTGCGAAGGAGCGCCATCATTTTCCCGGCTGGCTCGCGCAGGTTCCGCTCGGTGCGCCGGATGCCGGCATCGCCGAGGCTCAACGCGCGATCAACCAGGGCGCGCTCGGCGTGCAGATCTACACCAACGTTGCCGGTAAGCCGCTCGACCGGCCCGAATATGAACCGTTCTGGAAGAAGATGAACGAGCTGGGCAGGCCGGTGTTCATTCACCCCGCCCGCGGTGCCGAGATGCCGGATTATCGCGACGAGAAGAAATCGCTCTACGAGATCTGGTGGACCTTCGGGTGGTCATATGAGACGGCGGCCGCCATGGCTCGCCTCGTATTTTCCAAGACACTGGACAAGTATGCGAATCTGAAAATCGTGGTGCACCATTTCGGCGGCATCGTGCCGATGCTGGAGGGCCGCATCGGTCCGGGCTGGGATGTGCTCGGCGCGCGCACCAGCGATGAGGATTACGTCTCCCTGCGCAAAAGTCTCAAAAAACGCCCGCTCGATTATTTCAAGCAGGATTTTTTTGCCGATACCGCAGCGTTTGGAGGCGTGCCGGCGACGAAATGCGGCCTCGATTTCTTTCCGCGCGACAAGGTGATCTTCGCTTCCGACTGCCCGTTCGACCCGGAGCAGGGCACCATGTTTCCGCGCGTGACGCTGCAGATCCTGGAGTCGCTCGACCTTTCCAAGGCAGACCGTGACAAGATATTTTTTCAGAACCTGGAGCGCCTGACCGGCCGCAAGCTGGTGAATTCGTCGCCCGGATGAGCGCAGCGATATCCGGGACCGTCCCGCATCTCGCTTCGCTCATGCGGGCTACAGATCAATGTTCGACCGTAGCCAGCGCACCACGCAAAAGATGTGCGTAGAGGCGATCGCGCAGGCAGGAAGCCTTGTCGAGGCCCATGCGGGCGAGCGCCCATTGCACTTCCGCCGACTCGGCTTGTGCGAAAAAGCCGCGCAGGGCGAGCTGTGCGAGGCGCCGTCGCGAAAGAGCGCGCAACAGCGCAAGTGCGGGCAGAAGTCGCTGCTCCTCGGGCGTAAAGTCGGTGCCGAACGGGAAGCGCGGCAGCACTCCGCGTTCGCGAAACGGCAGGAGCGCCGTCTCGATGCGCTCGGGCGTATTCTCGCGGCAGCGCGCCGGCAATTCGTATTCACGCTCGATCTTTCCGGCCGCTTTGGCACGCGCGAGCAGTTTTTGCTGAAAACGAGAATCGCTGATCTCAAGCATGGCCGCAATGACGCGCCGCTCGGGCTTGCCGCGCAGATCGGCAATGCCGTACTCGGTGATGACGATGTCGCGCAGATGCCGCGGAATCGTCACGTGACCATAGCTCCAGCGGATATTTGAGGTCACTCGTCCGCCCATCGTGCGCGTTGCCGGCAGCATGATGATCGAGCGAGCGCCGTCGAGCGCGAAAGCCTGGGCAACGAAATTGTACTGCCCGCCCACACCGCTCACGATCCTGCCGTCCTCGAGAGCATCCGAGATCACGTCGCCGAGCAGTGTCGCCATCATCGCGTCATTGATGAAGCGCGCCTTTACCCGCGCGGCCCGCTTTGCCGGCTCATCGCCATAAATTTCGTTGACGAAGGAGACGGCGGTCATGCGCAGCTGGGCGAGCTCGGATGCCGGCATTTCCCGCAGCGTGCGATAGAAATCGCGCGAGCCCAGAAAAAACGCCGCGGCAAGCACGACGCCGTCGACCTCACGGATGAGGATCCCTGCATTGCGCAGGGCTAGAAAGCCCTCGACCAGCATCTCGCTGGTCCCATGCAGGCCCTGGGCGAAGGGTCCATCGTCACCGCACGCCGTGCTCGCAGTTGCGCCGGGGGAAAGCGCGAGAAGCATACGGCGGAACTCAGCATTGTCGCGGTGACGCAGAATCAGTGCCTGCACCACCGCGTCGCCGAGCGACCCTATGCCGAGCTGCAATGTGCCGCCATCGGCGACGCACCGCGCCGCGTGCAGCCCCGCGGCATAATGGGCAAGCTCAATCGGCTCGCGCGGGGGCGCGAACAGAGGAAAGTCCACCTTCGGCGAGTCAAGCAGAAGATCGAATTCGCTCGCCGGCAGATCGGCGTCGCCCGGCATGAACGGCAGCTCGGAATTTACCTGGCCGATGAGCAGGAAATTCGCCTGGCCCTGCCGGCGCCGCGCCAGGAGATCGAGCGTGATGTCCGGGTTGCAGCTGAGACTCAAGCGCGTTTCACCATCGTGCACGCGCTTCGCGACGAGCTGGCCGATCACGTTCACTCCGCGCTCGATCAGATAGCCGAGCACATGCGTGTAGTTTGCGCAGATATGGCTGCGCTGCGAGACCGGGACCTCCAGGCGGCTGCCGGCCTGAAAAAAGAATTCGTCCACCTGGATGTTGGGCGGGAGCGTTCCCGCATGCAGCGCGAGTGCATAGGAAAGATCGGGGTAGCCGTCGAAGAGGCGACGCGAGAGCGGCTCAAAGAAACGGCGCTCCAGTTCGGATTTCCCGCGCGGCTTCTCGAGCGTCAGCCCGGTGAAGATGCACAAGCTGATCGAATAATCCGCAACAGCGCGCGCGAACAATGCGTTGGCGACATGATTGGCCTTGCCGAGGCCCAGCGGCAGCCCCAGCACGATGTTCTTGCCCACGCGGGCAATCACCGCATCGGCTGCTCGCTCAGCATCGTCGAGGAGAATGGGCGCGGAGCTACTTGTCACTGGGTGTAGCCCGCATGAGCGCAGCGATATGCGGGAGCAAGATCCCGGATGTCGCTGATGCTCATCCGGGCTACGAGGTCAATGCATCCCAGCCCGGGTCGGGTTGGAAGCGATCGCCGTAGCGGCCTGCCAGCCGCTCGAGATCGTGCTGAACGTTCAATGCTCCGCGCGCACGCGCGTAATGCATGGGCCCGCCACGAAACGGCGCAAATCCCGTGGCAAACACCATCGCGCCATCGAGCGTGTCCTCGTCGGCGACGATGCCCTCGCGCAGGCAGGTGACGCAGACGTCGAGCATCGGCAGGACGAGGCGGTCGGTAAGCTCCCTGGTGGGTTTTTCTGCCTCGCGCTGCTTGATCGCCTTTCCCTTCTTCCACTCGTAAAGCCCTTTGCCCGTTTTCTTGCCGAGTTCGCCGAGCTCGACTTTGTTGCGAAGCAGCGGAGAGATATCCGGCATCGGGCGCGGCAGGCTGGTCTTGAGGCTCTCGGCTACATGCAGGCAAATGTCGAGGCCTACCTGATCGGCAAGCTCGATCGGACCCACGGGCATGCCGAAGTCTTCCGCGGCTGCATCGATGGTCTCGCGCTTGATGCCCTGCCCTAGCATGACCATGGCTTCCAGCATGTAGGGTGTCAGCGCACGATTGACCAAAAAGCCGGGCGCGCTTTTCACCGGCGCGGCCAGACGGTCGATGCGGCCGAGAAAGGCGCGCGCGTTCGCGAGCACTTCAGCGTCGGTAGCGTCATGACTCACCACCTCGACAAGCTGCATGCGCGAGACCGGATTGAAGAAATGCAGGCCGACCAGCCGAGCGGGTCGCTGCAAGGAGGCGCGGAGCTCCTCGAGCGGAATGCTCGACGTGTTGGTCGCGAGAATGGCATCGGGTCGCATCCGCGGCTCGATCTGCGCATAGACCTTGCGTTTGAGATCAAGGGTTTCCGGCACCGCCTCGATGATGAGGTCGGCGGAACGAACGCCGTCGCCGCGCACATCGGGCGTGAGTCGATCGAGTGCATCGCGGATGTCCGTGCGCCTGTGACCAATCTTGCCGAACAGATCGGCGGCGCGTTTGATCGCCCCCGCGAGCGGCTCAACCTTCGCTTCCGCCAGCGTTACGGTAAAGCCGTTCCAGGCGCACCAGGCCGCGATGTCGCCGCCCATGATGCCGGCGCCGATCACGTGCACATGGCGACCGCTCCATGTTCCGGCGCTCAGCTTCTTGAGCTTGTCGCGCAGGAAAAACACCCGCACCAGGCTTCTTGAAGCTTCGGTGTTGAGCAGCCGCCCGAAGGAGGCGATCTCCGCCTTCTGCATTTGCGCCGTCTCACCGCCATTCTTCTCCCACAGCTCAATCAGGGCGTGCGGCGCCGGGTAATGTTCGACGGCGGCCTTCTTCGCCGTTTCCGCGCGCATGCGTCTGGCGGCAAGCTGGCGGCCCAAATTGCTGTTGATCACGCTGATCAGCGCACCGCCGCGCGTCGTCTTCAGCTTGCCGAATACTGCCGCGGTCGCCGCCGCCTTCACATGGCGCTCAGGCACGACTGCATCGACAAGCCCCAGCCGTTTTGCTGCGCCCGCGCGCACCGTGCGACCTGTCAGCATCATGCTCATGGCCTGCAGCGGATTGATCAGGCGCGGTAGCCGCACCGTGCCGCCAAGACCTGGGTGCAGGCCGAGCATCACTTCCGGAAATCCGAGCCGCGCATCCTCGACGGCAAGGCGATAGTCGCAGGCAAGCGCAATCTCGAGACCGCCGCCCAGACAGTAGCCATGAATCACCGCGACCGTTGGCACCGCAAGCCGATCCAGCCGGTCCACGAGCGCATGCGCCTGGCGCAGGCGCGTCTCCGCCGCAGCTGGCTCGGTCATACCCTCGAACTCGGCGATGTCGGCACCGGCAATGAACCCGCTTGGTTTGGCCGAGCGCAGCACCAGGCCGCGCGGCAGCTCGCGTTCGATGCGCGCGAGCACATCGTTGAATTCCTCAAAGACCTGCTCGGAAAGCGTGTTCGCGCTCGCGCCTGACTTGTCAAAAAAGAGCCAGGCGATACCGGAGTCATCGTAAGCGAGCTTCCAATGTCTCCACGGCTGGGTGGTGCCTGCGGCTTCGGCGGCGCTCGGCTTCTGGTGCGCGAGCGGGCCAAGCTCGAGCTGGTGTTCCTTGAGGACGTCCCAGACCTTGCCCATGCGTGCCTTCACGCCGCCTCGATCAGCATGGCGCCGCCCTGGCCGCCCCCGATGCATTGGGCAGCGATGCCCTGCTTGATGCCCAACCGCCGCATGGCATTGACCAGATGCAGCACGATGCGATTGCCGCTCGCGCCAACCGGATGCCCCAGACCGATGGCGCCGCCGTCGACGTTGAGTTTTTCGCGCGCGATCGCGCCGGCGGGGCCATCGAGGTGCAGAATGTCGCGGCAGAACTTGTCGTCCTGCCATGCGCCGAGGCAGGCCAGGACCTGCGCGGCGAATGCTTCGTTGAGCTCCCACAGGCCCACGTCGTCAAGCCCGAGATTTTGTCGGCGAAGGATCGCGGTTGAGCACAGCACCGGTCCGAGGCCCATCACGGAGGGATCGAGCGCCGACCACTCGCTGTCGATGATGCGAGCGCGCGGCGCGAGCCCGTGCTCGTTGACCGCCTTGTCGGAGGCGAGGATCACCCACGACGCACCATCAGTGATCTGCGAGCTGTTGCCGGCCGTCACCTTGCCCCAGGGGCGCTCGAAGGCCGGCTTTAGCTCGGCGAGCTTCTCCACGGAGCTGTCGGGACGCACACCGTCATCGAAATCATAGATGCGGCCGTCGCGTGTAAATGCAGGCTCCATCTCTTCGGCAAAAACACCTTCCTTCTGCGCACGCGCAAGGCGGTGATGACTTTCCACCGCGTAGGCATCGGCACTCGCACGCGAGATGTCGAACACGTGCGCCAGGATCTCGGCGGTCTGGCCCATATTCAGCTCAACCAGCGGATCGGTGAGCCCGCGCTCGAGGCCGATCACCGGCTTCATGAAAGAGGGGCGAAACCCAAAAACAGCAGCCAGACGCGACCAGAGATTGCGCGCGCTGAACATGCGCGCATACCAGTCGACGGCGCTTCTGCGAAAAATGAGGGGCGCCTGGCTGAGCGCCTCGGCGCCACCTGCGAGAATGAGATCGGAGCGGCCCTCGCGGATGTACTTGTAACCGATGTCGATCGACTCCATGCCGGAGCCGCAATTGCGGCCCACGGTGAAGGCGGTCATCTCCTCGCCCATGCCCATGCGCAGGGCGGCGATACGGGCGGGATTGGCCTCGTCCGCAAGGACGTTAACACAGCCCAGGATCACTTCGTCGAACGCATCGGGCGCAAACGGCTGACGCAGCAACAAGGGTCGGCCGCACGCCACGGCGAGATCGGTCGGCGTGAATGGGCCGGGCCGCCCGCGCGCGCGAATGAAGGGCGTGCGGCTGCCGTCGATGATGTAGACCGGATGTCCGTTCATTCCGCCGCCGTTCGCTGCGCCTGCGACAGCACCTCTGCGCGCTCCGCTCGTTGCGCCAGCTCTTCCGGCGCGAAGTCGTCGACTGCAATGGCCGCCGACACGGCATCGCGTGCCGCTTGCAGCGAGACCGCTTCTGTCTCGCTGATCAATCCTTGCGCATGCGCCTTTGTCGGGTCATCGATGCGTGCCCGGCGCAGACGGTCGCGCAACGGCTGGGCGGCAACGGTCAGAGCGAAAGCGCGCTCGAGACGCGCCACCGGATCATCGCCGATGCCATGGAAGATATCGGCGGTGAGACGATCGCGTGCTGCTGACGGATTGAGCAGAATGTCGGCGCCGGCCTGCGTCAGGCGGTCCGACGGCCCTCGCCGCCGTAGCCCAAACGGCAGCACCAGGAATCGCAGCAGCCATGCCACCGGCCGGTTCGGCAGATTGGACAAAATCTCGTCAATACGCGCTTCAATAACAGCGAAGCCACTCTCCATGCACCACGTAACCAGCGGCAAATCACTGCGCTCGCTTCCTTCGTCGTGCCAGCGCTTGAGCACGGCACAGAGCAGATAAAGCTCCGATAGGATGTCGCCAAAGCGAGCGGAGACCATCTCCCGCCGCTTCAGGCCGGAACTCAGCGTGAGTAGCGCCATATCGACCATGAGGGCAAAGGCCGACGCATAGCGGCCGAGCCCTCGATAGTAGCGGCGGGCTTTTCCAGCTTCCGGCGCATGCGCAAAGATGGCCCCGGTCCAGGCATGCAAAAACGCCCGCGCCGCATTGGCCAGACTGTGGCGCACATGCGCCCAGAACAGCTGGTCGAAGGCGTCAAGCCCGCGGGCGCGGTCGGTGTTTTCGAGAGCGGTGATTTCCTTCAGCAGGAAGGGATGACTGCGGATGGCGCCTTGGCCGAACTGTATGAGGCTGCGAGTGACAATGTTGGCACCCTCGACCGTGATGCCGATCGGGACTCCGCGGTAGAAGCTGCCGAGGTAATTGAGCGGGCCCTCCTGCACCGCCTTGCCGCCATGAATGTCCATCGCATCGTTGCAGGCGACGCGCAGGCGCTCCGTTGCCTGCTGCTTCATGATCGCGGTGATCACCGCAGGCTTGTGCCCGTCGTCGATGGCTGCGCAGGTGAGCCGCCTTGCTGCATCGAGCAGATAGGCCGTGCCTGCAATGCGCCCGAGCCGCTCCTGGATTGCCTCGAAACGACCGATGGGCACGTGGAACTGCTCGCGGATGCGCGCATACGCGCCCGACACGTGTGCTGCAAACACGGTGCCGGCCGCGGAAAGGGACGGCAGCGAAATGCCGCGTCCTGCAGCGAGCGCGCTCATCAGCATCTTCCAGCCTTTTCCCGCCTGCGCCGCGCCGCCGATGATGTTGTCCAGCGGGATGAACACGTCCCGCCCAATGGTGGGACCGTTCTGAAACATCTGCAGCGCGGGCAAATGGCGGCGGCCGATCTCGACCCCCGGCAGGTTGGTTGGAACGAGCGCAAGCGTGATGCCGAGCGCGTCCTGCGTGCCGATGAGGTGATCCGGATCGTAGAGCTTGAAGGCAAGGCCGAGCACAGTCGCAACCGGCGCGAGCGTGATGTATCGCTTGTGCCAGTTGAGCCGGATGCCGAGCACTTCCCGGCCCTGCCAGACCCCGCGGCAGACAATGCCGGAATCGATCATCGAGGCTGCATCGGAGCCCGCTTCCGGACTGGTGAGCCCGAAACACGGAATTTCTTGTCCTTCTGCCAGACGGGGCAGCCAGTAATCCTGCTGCTCTTTGGTCCCGAAGCGATGCAACAGCTCGCCCGGGCCGAGCGAGTTCGGCACCATGGCCGTCACCGCGCCAACGATGGAGCGCGTCGAGATTCTTCGGATCACCTCAGAATGCGCGTAGGCCGAGAATCCGAGCCCGCCGTATTCCTTCGGGATAATCATTGCAAAGAATTTGCGTGTTTTCAGAAAGTCCCAGATCTCGGGCGGCAGATCGCGCAGCTCCCAGTTGATGCGCCAGTCGTCGAGCATGCGGCACAGCTCGTCCACCGGCCCATCGAGGAAGGCCTGCTCCGCGGCAGAGAGGGTGGCGGGCGGAAAGGCGAGAAGCTTTGCCCAATCGGGTATGCCGCTGAAGAGATCGGCGTCCCACCAGACGTCGCCGGCCTCGATCGCCTCGCGTTCCGTTTCGGAAAGCGTGGGCAGAACGCGCTGCGCCCATCCGAAGATGGGTTTGCTGATGCGATCGCGCCTGAACGAGGCTGTGGTCATGCCCTATGCGTTCGTCCCCGCGAAAGCGGGGACCCAGTACTTGCTGGATTCCCGCTTGCGCGGGAATGAGCGGGTGACTTGAGCGCGCAAAACCATCACCAATTGCGCTATCCCACCGCGCGGATCGCGGTGGCGAGCTTGACAAAGATATCCTCGATCTCGCGCTCGCTCACGATCAGCGGCGGACTCAGCGCGATCGTCTCGCCGCTCGCGCGCACCACCAGATCCTGCTTGTGGAAGGCATGCTCCATGACCGCATAGGCGCGGCGGCCCACCGCATCGGGGCGGGAGGCGAGGTCGATGCCCAGTGTCAGACCGACCGTGCGAATGTCGAGCACGTTGGGCAGCGCCTTCAGTCCCATGGCCGCGTCGGCCCAAATGGATTCGAGCTTCCTTGCGCGCTCAAAGAGCCCCTCATCGCGGTAAAGATCAAGCGCTGCAAGCCCGGCCGCGCAGGCGAGCGGATGCGCCGAATAGGTGTAGCCGTGGAACAGCTCGACCACGTGCTCGGGGCCGCGCATGAACGCATCGTAGATCGGCTTGCGCACGACGACGCCGCCCATGGGGACGCTGCCCGAGGTCACGCCTTTGGCAAATGTCATCAGATCGGGCTGCACGCCATAACGCTCCGCCGCAAACGCATGCCCAAGCCGGCCAAAGCCGGTGATCACTTCGTCGAAGACAAGAAGGATGCCATGCTTGTCGCAGATGGCGCGCAGGCGCTGGAGATAGCCCTTCGGCGCAGGCAGCACGCCGGTCGAACCGGCCATCGGCTCGACGATTACAGCCGCAATGGTGCTTGCATCGTGCAGCGCAACGAGACGCTCGAGCTCATCAGCGAGATGTGCGCCCCAGTCCGGCTCGCCTTTGCTGAAAGCTTGATGTTCGCGATTATACGTGGAGGGGAGATGATCGACGCCGGACAGATGCAAGCCGAAGAACTTGCGGTTCGGCGAGATGCCGCCCACCGAAGTGCCGCCGAAGCCGACGCCGTGGTAGCCACGTTCGCGCCCAATGAGCCGCGTACGCGACGCCTCGCCGCGCACGTTGTGGAAGGCAAGCGCGATTTTAAGCGCCGTATCGACTGCCTCGGAA
Source organism: Pseudomonadota bacterium (assembly GCA_046733355.1). GTDB lineage: Bacteria > Pseudomonadota > Alphaproteobacteria > Rhizobiales > Xanthobacteraceae > VAZQ01. Next base: position 53,644 of record JBKPOZ010000105.1, read on the forward strand.
CCGGAATTGCAGAAAAACACGTGATCGAGATCGCCGGGCGCGAGCGCGACGATGCGGCTCGCAAGCTCGAATGCCTTGGGATGAGAGAACTGAAACGCAGGCGCGTAGTCGAGCTCGACAGCCTGGGCGCGGATCGCCTCGACGATCGGCTCGCGATTATGGCCGGCATTCGTACACCACAGGCCGGCGGTGCCGTCGAGCACGGCGCGGCCTTCCGGAGTGTAGTAGTGCATGTCCTTGGCGCGCACGATCAGGCGCGGCGCCGCCTTGAAGGCGCGGTTTGGCGTGAAGCCCAGCCAGTAAGCGGAAAGATCGTTGGGAACGGCAGTCGCTCTGCCGGCGGATGCGGATGGCATGGACACGACGCGCTCTCCCTTGTGACTGTGCAGGGCGGCTGCTACCAAGCCGCCGACCAAAACGCTAGCGCCCCAACACGAGTCGCCATAATGCCTCAGGCGCATGGTCGTTAACAGTTGCTCTCGTATTTTGAACCGGTGTAGGGGCGGGTTTAAAACCCGCCCCTACAAGCATCTCGAACCGTGATGAACTCCCGCAAAGCCAACAAGCTCAAGGCACGCCTGCCGCGCGGGCTGCTTGATCGCACGGCAGGCGAGATCATGGCCACGCGCCGCATGATCGCGCGCATAAGAGAAGTATACGAGCGATACGGCTTCGAGCCGGGCGAAACTCCCGCCCTCGAATACGCCGACGCTTTGGGCAAATTTTTGCCCGACCAGGATCGGCCGAACGAAGGAGTGTTTTCGTTTCAGGATGATGACGAGCAGTGGCTCGCGCTGCGCTACGATCTAACGGCACCCCTGGCGCGCTACGTGGCGCAGAACTTCGATTCTTTGCCAAAGCCCTACCGCAGCTATCGCGAGGGCTGGGTCTTTCGAAACGAGAAGCCCGGCCCCGGACGGTTCCGGCAATTCATGCAATTCGACGCCGACACCGTCGGCTCCCCCTCCCCCGCGGCCGACGCCGAGATGTGCATGATGGCGGCCGACACCATGGAGGCGCTTGGCATTTCTCGCGGCAGCTATCTGGTGAAAATCAACAGCCGCAAGGTGCTAGACGGCATCCTGGAGACGATCGGGGCAAGCAGCGAAGAGCAAAAACTCGTTGTGCTGCGCGCAATCGACAAATACGACCGACTTGGCGTTGACGGTGTCAGAGAGCTGCTGGGCGCGGGACGCAAGGATACTTCCGGCGACTTCACCAAGGGCGCAGGACTCGGCGAGTCGGCAATAGGGGGCGTACTGAGCATCTTCGAAAGAGCCCGACACGGCGGCGACGCATTTGCGCATCTCGACGTATGTTTGCGCGCGAGCAAGGCCGGCGAGCAGGGACGCGCCGAACTGGAACACATCAAGCGGCTGGTGCAGGCCGCGGCGTATGGCAGCGATCGAATTGTTCTCGATCCATCGGTCGTGCGCGGGCTCGAATACTATACGGGGCCGGTTTACGAAATCGAGCTGACGTTTCCCATGACAGGTGAAGACGGCGCGCCGGTCCGCTTCGGCTCAGTCGGCGGCGGCGGACGCTACGACGGGCTCATCGGGCGCTTCCGGAGTGAGGACGTCCCGGCCACTGGCGTTTCGATCGGTGTCTCCCGCCTTGCGGCAGCTCTTGCGCATCTCGGCAAGATGGATGTGCGTGCGCCGACGGGGCCGGTCGTGGTCACCGTCATGGATCCTGCGCGCCTCTCCGACTATCAAAGCATGGTTGCGCGGCTGCGAAGTGCAGGTATCCGCGCCGAGCTTTATCTGGGCGCGGGAAAGATGGCCGCGCAGCTGAAATACGCGGACAAGCGCGGTTCACCGTGCGTGGTGATCCAGGGAGGGGACGAGCGGACGAACGGCGAGGTGCAGATCAAGGATCTGATCGAGGGCGCGAAAGCCGCGAGTGCGATTGCCAGTCACACGGAATGGCGTGAGGCGCGGCCGGCGCAGTTCGCCGTGCCGGAAGACAGGCTGGTCGAGACCGTGCGCGAGGTTCTCCGGCGCCACGGCATTATCGGTGATTGAGACTCAATCCAGGACGCGGACGCGCGGCCAGAGCCGCTCGTAGACGCAACCGGGGCGGGTGTGCACGGCCGGCAGCGCGTATCGGTCAACGTAAGGCGACCACAGGCAATTGAACGCGATGAAGTCGCCGTAGCGGCGATGCACGCTGGTGATGCGGTGATATTTGTCCCAGCGCGCGCAGTAGAACGCGGCAATCTGGTGCGCCATGGCCTCGTTCTCGCAGGACCACGGAATGATGCCGCCGGTGTCATTGCCCCGATAGACCTGCGGCTGTGCGAGCGCACCCGTGATCCCCAGCACCACAATCAACACCGCCAGCAATGTACGCATGGCCATGCTCCCGCATGCACACGCGCAACCCTAGACGCCGCCCGAAGAGCTGGAAAGCGCGCTGCGCAGAAATGCCCAAGGGCGTGGCCGCAAGGCCACACTCATGAGAATGTTGGGTGGGGCTCGCCTTGACCCGTTGTGCAAATCTTGATTCCGCCGGCCTTCGCCGCCACGGTGGTCAGGTCGGGGGGATCATGATGCATTGGCGTACGTGCGCGTTATCGGCACTTGCTTGTGCGTGGGCTTTGGCCTCGCCGCAGAACGCACGCGCGGCAAGCTGGCTGGAGATGAATTTCTGGCTGTCCGGTCCTCGCTTTGAAGGCGTCGTCCCGCCATGCGACTACCCCGATGCGCTGAGCAAGATTTCAGCGCGTTTCAATGAGCGGGAGAACAACCATTGGGTCAGCGACCTGAAAATCTTTGCCTTTGAAAAAATTCGCGAGACCGCATTCCGGCCCTGGGCGGGAAACACCATCCCGCGGCGCTTCTGCAGCGGGATTGTCGAAATTTCGGACGGCAGCAAGCACGTGATCAACTATTCCATAGCCGAGGATACCGGTGTCGTCGGCATGACCTGGGGCGTCGAGTGGTGCATCGTCGGCCTCGATCGCAACTGGGCCTACAACCCGGCCTGCAAGATGGCGCGACCCTAGCCGGACCACGGGACGACGGAGGCGCGGTAGCCCTAGCCACATTGAGCGGCAGCAAATCTGCGAACCGGCTTTCCGGATCTTGCTTCGCATCGATCCTGTTTAAATGTCACTATTGTTCTTGCTTTGTTCTAAAAGCGGTGCTACAGTGCTCGGCACATCATTGTTTTGAGGTGCCGCCATGCATCCTGCAAGGAATCCCGAAATGCTGTCTCGTATCGTCCGGTTGACCGCGCTGTCGTTAGTGCTCGCATCGGCGAGCGTACAAGCGCAAGATACGCGCCAGAACCAGCCGGGGCAGTTCGACTTTTACGTGCTCTCGCTTTCCTGGTCGCCTTCCTACTGCGAGGCCGCTGGCGAGCGCGGCACCCCGCCACAGCAGCAGTGCGCCACCCGCCCATATTCGTTCGTGGTGCATGGGCTGTGGCCACAATATGAAAATGGATTTCCCGAGTTCTGCCAAAACCCAGCACCGCGGCTCAATCGCAACATCGTTTCCTCGATGCTCGACCTCATGCCGGCGCCGCGTCTTGTTTTCCAGCAATGGGATAAGCACGGGACCTGCTCCGGCTTGAGCGCGACCGCCTATTTCGAGCTCGTCCGTAAGGCGCGCGCGGCCGTGAAGATTCCGCCCGAATTCATCGATCTAAAAGAGACGCTCACCGTCACGCCCGACGAAGTCGAGAATGCATTCGTCAGTGCCAATCCCGGGCTCACCCGCGAAGCCATTGGGGTGACGTGCGACAGCCGTCGGCTCGGTGAAGTGCGCGTCTGCTTGAGCAAGGAGCTGCGCTTCCAAGCTTGCCCGGAAATCCACGCCCGGGCTTGCCGGCGTGACAATGTGGTGATGCCGCCGATACGCGCGCGCCGCGCCGCAGCGCTGGCTAATTGACACCCGTTGCACTTCCTTCGTCATGCGCGGGCTCGTCCCGCGCATCGACGTCTTGCTTCGTCTAAAAGGACGTGGATGGCATCAGACCTCGGGCTTGCCCGAAGTCTGCACTTTAAGAGCGCCGGAAGTCGGGTAAAGTAAACCCGACTTCCGGTGACAAGCACGGCCATGACGCCGAGAGCAGATGAATTATCGGCACGCTTTTCATGCCGGTGGCTTTGCCGATGTCCTCAAGCATGCCACCCTGGTGCGCATCCTCGTGCACCTTCTCGCAAAACCTGCACCGTTCCGCGTCATCGATACCCATGCGGGGGCCGGCCACTACGATCTTCGCAACGATGAGGCCACTCGCGGCGGCGAATGGCGTGATGGCATTGCGCGGCTCCTGAGCGCGCAATTGCCCGATTCAGGACGGCTCCTCCTTGCGCCCTATCTCGATGTCGTGGCGCGCTGGAATGAGAGTGCTTCCCTTACCGTATACCCCGGCTCACCCTTGCTTGTGCGCACATTTCTCCGTCAGCAGGATCGGCTCATCGCCTGTGAGCTCGAGCCCAATGCTGCCGCTGCGCTGGCGCGAAATCTTGCGCGCGATCGGCGATGCAAGGCTATAGCGATCGATGCGTGGACTGCGCTCAACGCGTTCATCCCGCCGAAGGAGCGGCGCGGGCTCGTGCTGATCGACCCGCCCTTCGAGGAAGCGCTCGAGTTCACGCGTCTCGGCAAGGCGGTGGACGCCGCGCTGCGTAAATGGACGAGCGGGACTTATCTCATCTGGTATCCACTCAAGGAACGCGCACCTGCGGAGAAACTGGCAAAGTCTTTGCGTGCATTCACCGATGTGAAAATCCTGCGCGCCGAGATCAATGTGGGCGGGCCGGTCAATGCGGATCGGCTGCGCGCCTGCGGCCTGGTCGTAATCAATCCGCCCTGGACGCTGGAAAGCGAGCTGCGCATTATCTTGCCGACGCTTGCGCAGGCGCTCTCGCGCGGGCGCGGCAGTGCGCACCGTCTCGACTGGCTTGTGGGTGAAAAGTAGTACAGCCACTTTTCCACAGCTGTGGATTGGCGTAGCGTGCCTGCCTATTGGCGTTTCGCCCAGTGCGGGACTCGGGAGTGATGGTGGCCGCAGGCCGCTCTGTTTCATGCCGAGGAATGTAATGGCTGAGCCGCCGTGCGATGCGGGCGGTAGTGCGCGCGAAGGGAGTTTGCCCCATGCGATGGCAGGTATCGTAAAGTTCTTTAATGCGGAACGCGGCTACGGCTTCATCAAGCCCGACGAAGGGGGGCGGGATGTCTTCGTGCACGTCACTGCAGTCGAGCGCGCGGGGCTCAAGTCGCTCACGGAGGGCCAGCGCCTCTCCTTCGATGTCGACTCCGACAAGAAAGGCAAGGGCCCGAAGGCGGTGAACCTCGTCGTCACGCCGTAAGCGCCCGCATGGCTCGACGAGGTCAGAACCTGACGTTGAGCCCCGCCCGGAACGTGTGCGCCGCAAACGAGACATTGCCATTGCCGGCCAGGCCGCAATTGAAGCCGCAGTTGAAGCTCCCGAGATCGACATAGAGGTACTCGGCCTTGACGCTCACGTTGCTGACAATGCCCGCCTCGACCCCAGCCCCAACAGTCCAGCCCGCTTTCGTCGTGCTGCCTGCCGGAAGGCCAGGCACCGTCGCGTTGATATCGCCGATGGCAACACCCGCCGTCACATAGGGAAGGAAACGGTTGAACGCGTATCCGGCACGGCCACGCACCGTGGCAAGCCAGTCGTTGCGCGTGCTGCAGCCCACTGCGCAGCGCACGATGGTGGTGCCCTTGATGCTCGACCAGTCGATGTCACCTTCGACTCCCACAACCACCTGCCCGAACTGCCAGTTGTAACCGACAGTGCCGCCGATCAGGCCCCCCGAGATGTCGAAGTTATCGATCCCGTCCCACTGCGACTTGCCCCAGCCGCCGCCGCCGTTGATGCCGAGACAATTTCGGGCAACTTTCACAAGCTCCGCCGGGTGCTGCGCTTTTGCCATGTCCGCACACATTTGCCCCGATAAATCGGTCTTTTCCAGTATCATTCGTTGACTTTTCGATATCATAGGGAGATCATCCAGCCACCTTTGGTAGTGCGGACATGGTGCGGACACGGAAGTACCGCGAGCTGGTCTGCAAAAGGGGGCATCCGATGAAATTGAATGAGAATACCGTTCAGTCGCTGCCGAAGCCCGCAAGCGGCAATCGCGTCCATTACTTTCCGGAAGCGACCGTCCAAGGTCAGAAAACACCGCGCGGCTTCGGCGTCCGTGTCACTGCGGCTGGCGTGCGAAGCTTCGTAATTAACTATCGCATCGCGAACCGCGAGCGCCGTTACACGATAGGGCAGTGGCCCGATTGGAAGGTTATCCCCGCTATCAGGGAAGCCCGCGAGCTGCGCAAACGCATCGATCGGGGAGAGGATCCTCTGAGCGAGCGCAGGGCAGCATCAGCGGCTTCGGAGAACACACTGAAAGTCATATGCAAGGAGTACCTCAGTCGGGAAGGCGGCAGGTTGCGCACCACGAAATGGCGCGAGCGAATTCTAGAGCGTCTCGTCTACCCCGAGCTCCGCGACCGAGGAATCGAGAACATCAGACGCAGCGACCTCGTCAGATTGTTGGACCGGATAGAGGACGATAACGGGCCGGTCATGGCCGATCGCACCCTGGCAATCGTGCGCAAGATCATGAACTGGCATGCGAGCCGCTCAGACGAATTCCGTTCGCCTATCGTTCGGGACATGGCGCGGACGAAACCCAAGGAGCGCGCCCGCAGCCGCACGCTTTCCGATGATGAATTGCGAGCCCTCTGGCGCGCAGCTGAGAAGGCGGAACACCAGCCGTTTGGGGCGCTGGTCCAATTCATCCTGTTCACCGGAGCTCGTCGCACAGAGGCAGCGGAAATGTCGTGGCCGGAGATTGAGAGTGCGGACTGGACGTTACCGGCAAGCCGCAACAAGACCAAGGTCGACCTCGTACGGCCCCTGAGTAAGGCAGTGCTGGCGGCTTTGCCGGCAAAGATCGACGGCTGCGCTTTCGTGTTCACGAGGGACGGCAGGAATCCTGTCTCCGGCTTTTCCACGTTCAAGCGCAAGCTCGATCAGCAATGCGGTGTCAGCGGCTGGACGTTGCACGATCTAAGAAGGACCGCCCGCAGTCTGATGAGCCGCGCCGGCGTTAATCCTGACATCGCGGAACGGTGCTTGGGCCATGCGATTCCCGGCGTTCGTGGCGTGTATGACAGGCATCAGTATCGCCAAGAGATGGCACGCGCCTACGAGGCGCTAGCCTTGCTGGTCGCGCGCATCGTCTCGAACCAAAGGGCAAACGTGACGCCGCTGCGGAGGCATTCGGCGAGAGCGCGATGAAATCCAAAGATTGCTACCCGGTTTCAGTCGCACTTGGGCTACCAATCCCTTCCGCAAGTGAGCCCAAGACACAGCATCGGATGACCCGCGAAGACGCTAAGGTAATCGCAGACCGAGCGTTTCAAGCCATTTCGAGAGGACGGGGTATTGATGAAGCACAGGAGATCTTCAGAGAACGGGCGCCCCAACTATCAAAAGAACAGGAGGAAGAGTTTAAGAAATGCGTAC
>JBKPOZ010000106.1:0-4925 GCA_046733355.1 Pseudomonadota bacterium
GCCGTATCCTCAAAGGCACCAGGCCAGCGGACCTGCCGGTCATACAGGCGAGCAAGTTCGAGCTGGTCATCAACCTCCAGACCGCTAGGGTGCTCGGCCTTACTGTGCCGCCATCGCTGCTCGCGCTCGCCGACGAGGTCATCGAATGAAAAGGCGCGAGTTCATATGCCTATTTAGGGCTATCGCTGCGGCATATGCGATTGCAGCATATGCGCAGGAGTCGGCGACGATGCCGGCGACCAGCGGTACCACCGCGAGCTTGCCGCAAATCGAAGTGGTGCGAGTAAAACCTGTCGACCAGGTGCTTCCGAATATTCGATTGAGCGACGATGTGATTGACCTGATGAAAGCCTTTAGCCTTTCGAGCGCCGAGGGGATTGGTGGTGCCTGGGGGGCACCAGTGCGCCCGCCGACCCCGTTCGACGAACGTTTCGGCCACTGGGAAACTCGCTTATGGCCGCAGTAGTAGAAGCGTGATCGCGACCGGCATGGTGATCGAATGATGTGAAGGGAGGTTCAAAATGAAACTTCCCCGCCGACAATTTCTGCATCTGGCAGCGGGCGCTGCCGCGCTGCCGGTGATGTCGCGCTCTGCTTTCGCGCAAGCCTATCCGTCACGGGCAGTGCGCTGGATCGTGGCATTCGCCCCTGGCGGTTCGCCCGACATCATCGCACGCCTGATGGGTCAATGGCTGTCGGAGCGGCTCGGCCAGCCGATCATCGTCGACAATCGGCCTGGCGCTGGCGGCAATATTGGAACCGAAATCGGCGTGAGAGCGCCGCCGGATGGCCACACGCTCCTCATGGCCCTCTCGGTGAACGCGATCAACCCGGCGGTCTACGACAACCTACCTTTCAACTTCATCCGCGACACAGCGCCTGTGGCGAGCATTGCTAGTACCCCGCTTATTATGGAAGTGAATCCATCAGTTCCGGCCAAGACGGTTCCTGAGTTCATCGCCTATGCGAAAGCGAAGCCGGGCAAGATCAACATGGCGTCGGGCGGCAAAGGAGCCCCAAGCCATGTGGCCGGCGAGCTGTTCAAGATGATGGCGGGCGTCGACATGGTCCACGTTCCTTACCGCGGCGAGGCGCTCGCGCTGCCTGATCTGATCAGCGGGCAGGTGCAAGTCTACTTCGCCGTCATGCCTGCGTCGCTCGGGTACATCCGGGAGGGCAAGCTCCGCGCGCTGGGAGTGACGAGCGCGACGCGCCAGGAGGCCCTGCCAGATGTCTCGACCGTGGGCGAATTTCTGCCGGGCTATGAGGCGAGAGGCTGGTATGGGGTCGTCGTGCCCAAAGCCACACCCCGCGAGATCGTCGAGAAGCTCAACAAAGAGATTAATGCCGCTCTGGCCGACCCCAACGTGAAGAACCGGCTCACGGACCTGGGATGTGCGGTGTTCGCAGGGTCACCCGCCGACTTTGGAAAGTTCATTGCCGACGAAACTGAGAAGTGGGCCACGGTGGTTAAGTTTGCGGGCATCAAGGCGGAATAATCACCTGCGCGACATTCCGTAACGTCCGTTAGGCGAACCGCGGGACCCCCGCGATATCTGCCAATGGCTCGCGCCGAGTGAACGGTGCGCCCGAGATGTCTGAAATCGGGGGACAAACGGACTCTCGTCCGAAGCGCGATCGACGCGAATGACCCGGAGCCGACTTAGCCCGGATTGAAATCCCGCACCGCAGCAGTCTCCTGCTACGCCGTGATGCGATATAATACAATTCGATCAAAATGGGGCCGCTAGGGTGCTTTATGAGAGGCATTGCAGTCGCGTCGGCTTTCTGGCTCTGCAACGTTATTGCGGTGGCTGCCCAGGAGCCACCAGCCAATATCCCTGTTATTGGCTGGTTGAGTCCCGCCACAGCCGAGTCCTATTCGCAGCCAGGAGCAGGCAATCCAGGGCTTCCGCTGTTGCGCAACATGCTTGCGAACCACGGGCTCATCGATGGCAAGAACGTGCGCATTGACATGCGGCTGGCCGAGGGTCAGCTCGGGCGGCTGCCGGCACTTGCCGAAGGGCTCGTGCAGGCGGGCGCTACCGTGATCCTCGCTTACGGAGAAGCGGCCGGTCGTGCCGCACAGGCCGCGACCAGAACCGTTCCAATCGTCTGTGTCGGCGACGATCTCGTGGACTCCGGACTTGCTGCTGGGCTGGCCCGGCCTGGCAGCAACATGACGGGCGTCAGCATCCTTGCAACCGAGCTCGATGCCAAGAAAATCGAAGTGTTGAAGGAATTCCTGCCGGACGCCAAGCGGTTCGGTGTCCTCAATGATCCGGCGACCAGCGGTCGCGAGCGTCCGCAAAAGATCGCCGATATTGCGCGCCGGCTCGGTATCGAGCTTCAGACGATTGATATCCGTGGCCCCGACGACTTACAGGCGGCGTTTCAGGCACTTCGGACGGGGCGAGCTGAAGGGGTCAATATCGTTTCCTCGGCAATGTTCACCGGTTTTCGGAGGCGCCTTGGAGAGCTGAGCCTCGCTGCGAACATCCCAGCGATCTGCCAGTTCCGCAATATGGTGGAAGCCGGATGTCTTGCGAGCTACGGCATCACCATTCCTAACCTTTACGCTCTCTCGGCTGACCAGATCGCCAGGCTTCTGAAAGGTGCGAAACCTCCCGACCTCCCCGTCATCCAGCCGGACAAGTTCGAGTTGGTCATCAGCGAGAAGACGGCGAAGGCGATGGGCATTACCGTTTCTCCGACGCTGCTCGCCCGCGCCGACGAGGTGATTGAGTGACTACACGACGCGAGTTCATCACGCTGCTCGGTGGTGCGACGGCGTGGCCGCTTGCGGCGCGCGCGCAGCAGGGGAATCGGCTGCTGCGCATGGGCTGGATGGATTCGTTCCGGGAGACCGATCCAAACGCGCAGGGCCGCCTAAAAGCATTCCATGAGGTCCTCGACAAGCTGGGATGGACGGTCGGTCGAAATCTTACGATCGACTACCGATGGGATCTCTTTGAACTTGATAGGGCGCGGCTTGCGGCCGCGGAACTGCTGGCTCTGAGGCCGGACGTGATGCTGTGCGGAGGGACGCCCTCCGCGCTCGCGATGAAGGAGGCAACGCGGACGGTACCAATTGTGTTTGCGTTCATCACCGACCCGATTGCCCAAGGCATTGTTTCGAATCTGGCGCATCCCGGCGGTAACATCACCGGATTTGCTTATATGGAGCTGGCGGTAGCGGCAAAGTGGTTGGAATTGCTCAAGGAGATGGCGCCGCATGTCGCGCGCGTTTCGTTCATGTTCAATCCGGTGTCCAGTCCTTATTCCCCTTTGTATTACCAGATGATCGCCGCGGCTGCCCCGAAGTTTGCGGTGGAATCTGTAGCGACGCTGGTCCATGACGTCGCGGACATCGAAGAGGTCATGACAAGGCTTGGGCGTGAGCCGGGCAGCGGCATCATTTTTTCCCCAGACGCCTTCCTTTACGCGAACCGCGCGCTGATCATTGAATTGGCGGCTCGTCACCGTCTGCCGGCGATGTACGGACTACCGGGAACAGCCGCCGAGGGCGGCTTGATCTACTATGTCGTCGATATCGTTGATTTGGGCCGCAAGGCAGCTTCGTATATCGATCGGATACTCCGCGGAGAGAAGCCCGGTGATCTGCCGGTGCAGCACCCAACCAAATTCGACATGACCATCAACCTTAAGACCGCCAAAGCGCTCGGCCTAACCGTGCCGAACACGCTGCTAGTGTCCGCCGACGAGGTGATCGAATGAGGAGGCGCGAGTTCATCACGCTGCTCGGCGGGACGGCGGCGGCGTGGCCGGTGAGGGCGCGAGCGCAGCAAGGCCCCATACCCGTGATCGGCGTATTGCGACCCAATCGCCAACATGTCGTTGAGACATTCGCCGAGCCGTTCCGGCGCTACATGAAGGCGATCGGCTGGGAAGAGGGACGCAACATTCGCTTCCTGTTTGTTTGGACTGAAGGCCGTAGCGAGCGCGCGCAGGTGCTGGCTGGCGAGCTCGTTGCGCAGAACGTTGACCTCATCATCACCTTCGGCGACCCTGCCATCCGAGCCGTGCAACGCGCGACGCAGGCGATTTCGATTGTCGCTATGACCGACGACATGGTCGGCAGTGGTCTGGTGGCCAGCCTGGCGCGGCCCGGCGGCAATACCACCGGGGTAAGCATTCTGGCCTCGGAGCTTGACGTTAAACGACTTGAAATTTTGCATGAGTTCATCCCGCAGGCGCGACGAATCGCCATGTTGATCGACACGACCACCATCTCGACCCGCGCTCAGCTTGCGAGCGCCGCGCGCGATCTCGGCGTGGAGCTTATTCCGTTCGAGGCACAGAGCCCGGACGAGATCAGTCGCAGGCTTGATGATATTGCCGCGGCGAAGGTCGATTCAGTCAATGTGCTGGCCTCGCCGCTGCTGAACTTGGCTCGTCTGCAGATTATCGACCGAATGCGGGTTTACCACTTGCCGGCAATCTACCAGTGGCCAGAGAGCGCGGAGGATGGCGCATTGCTCGCCTATGGACCGCGACAGGTCCTGTGTTATCGGCACCTCGTCAGCTTGGTCGACAAGGTCCTGCGCGGCGCGAAGCCGGCCGATCTGCCGATCGAGCAACCATCCAAGTTCGAGCTGGTGGTGAATCTCAAGACCGCAAGCGCACTCGACATGACGATCTCGCCCACGCTGCTGTTGCGCGCCGACGAGGTGATCGAGTGAGAAGGCGCGCGTTCATCACTTTGCTGGGCGCCACCGCAGCCGCGCTGCCGCTCGCGGCGCGTGGGCAGCAGCCCCGCGTATACACGGTCGGTGTCCTGACCCTCGCCAATCCCGACCCGCAGGCCCTGCTGCAGGCGTTGCGCGAGGGATTGCGGGACCTGGGCTACGTCGAAGGCCGTAATCTGCGTCTGGCTATACGCTCGGCTCCCGACAACCCCGAAC
>JBKPOZ010000107.1:0-58885 GCA_046733355.1 Pseudomonadota bacterium
GAATGGCACCGGGTCGTCATTTTCAACGAGGGGCTCTGCCGCATCGCCGAGCAGTACTTGAAGAAAGGCTCGAAGATTTACCTCGAAGGCTCTCTGCAGACACGCAAATGGCAGGACCAGTCCGGCCAGGACAAGTACACGACCGAGGTCGTCCTGCAGGGCTTCAATTCCGTGCTCACCATGCTCGACCGCGCCGGCGGCGGTGCTGCCGAGGTCGGGGAGGAGAGTTCAGTCGATTTCGGCTCGCTCGGGCCTTCCCGTGAGCGTAAGCCCGCACTGGTCGGCGCCGGCGCCGATAAGCGCGGCGATCTCGACGACGACATCCCATTCTAGGAAAACGAACCGAAGCCAAATTGCGAAAACGAACCGAAGCCAAACCCAAATCGGATAATTGTAAGAACGAGCCCAAGAGAAAGGGTCCGTGGCGGTCATTGTAAATCATTGTATTTGAAACAGTGCGGGCCTCTCCGTCATTGACCCTAAGCCTCTGAATTCCCATGTGAACTGCCGCCACCGCCCGGGGGCTTTGCGGGTGGCGGAAAGGGGCTGAATCAGCTAAGCAGTTTGCCCCGACTGCGGACGGAATTTCCCTTTGGCCGACGACACCGACGACCAGCCGCAAGAGCCGGCGCCCTCCGATATTCGCCCCATCTCCATCACCGAGGAGATGAAGCGCAGCTACCTCGATTACGCCATGAGCGTGATCGTGGCGCGCGCGCTCCCCGATGCGCGCGACGGGCTCAAGCCTGTGCACCGGCGCATCCTCCACTCGATGAACGAGAACGGGCACACCCCCGACAAGAAATACGTCAAGTCGGCGCGCGTGGTCGGCGACGTCATGGGAAAATATCACCCGCATGGCGACCAGGCGATCTATGACGCGTTGGTGCGCATGGCGCAGGATTTTTCCATGCGCCTGCCGCTCATCGACGGGCAGGGCAATTTCGGCTCGGTCGACGGCGATCCACCGGCGGCCATGCGGTATACGGAATGCCGCCTGGCGCATCCGGCCATGCAGCTGCTCGAGGACATCGACAAGGAAACCGTCGACTTCCAGTCCAACTACGATGGCAACGAGCGAGAGCCGGTTGTCCTGCCCGCGCGCTTTCCCAACCTCCTGGTCAATGGCGCGGGTGGTATCGCCGTCGGCATGGCGACAAATATTCCGCCGCACAATCTCGGCGAGGTGATCGACGCCTGCATCGCGCTCATCGATAATCCGGCGCTCACCATCGACGAGCTCAACGAGATCATCCCCGGCCCGGACTTCCCGACCGGCGGCATCATTCTCGGCCGGCAGGGCATTCGCACCGCCTACCAGTTCGGCCGCGGCTCCATTCTCATGCGCGGCAAGGTCGAGATGGAGACGCTGCGCGGTGATCGCGAAGCCATCGTCATCAGCGAAATACCGTTCCAGGTGAACAAGGCCGCGATGGTCGAGCGCATCGGCGAGCTCTGGCGCGACAAGAAGATCGACGGCATTGCCGCGCTGCGCGACGAGTCAGATCGCGACGGCTACCGCGTCGTCATCGAGATCAGGCGCGACGCCATGGTCGACGTCGTGCTCAACCAGCTCTACCGCTACACGCCGCTGCAGTCGACCTTCGGCGCCAACGTGGTGGCGCTGGAAAGCGGTCGACCGCAGGTCATGAATCTGAAGGACCTGCTCACCTCGTTCATCGCTTTCCGCGAGGAGGTGATCTCCCGGCGCACCAAATATCTGCTCGGCAAGGCGCGCGACCGCGCGCACGTGCTGGTCGGACTGGCGATTGCGGTCGCCAATATTGACGAGGTCATTCGGCTCATCCGTTCCTCGCCCGACGCCAATGCGGCGCGCGAGGCGCTGATCGGGCGCGACTGGCCAGCCGCCGACGTGGCGGCCATGATCATGTTGATCGACGATCCCCGCCACAAGGTGTCGAGCGATGGCCGCTACCGGCTTTCGACCGAGCAGGCGAGGGCGATCCTCGATCTGCGGCTGCAGCGGCTCACTGCGCTCGGTCGCGACGAGATCAAGGAGGAGCTCGACAAGCTTGCGGCGGAGATTGCCGATTACCTCGATATCCTGCGCTCGCGCGCCCGCATCCAGTCGATCGCCAAAGACGAGCTGCGGGCCGTGCGCGAGAGATTTGCCACTCCGCGGCGGACCGAGATCGTGGAGTACGAGGGCGAAGTCGAGGAAGAGGACCTGATCCACCGCGAGGACATGGTGGTGACCGTCTCGCACCTGGGCTACGTCAAACGCGTGCCCCTGTCTGCCTATCGCGCGCAGCGCCGTGGCGGCAAAGGCCGCACCGGCATGCAGACGCGCGAGGAGGACTTCGTCTCGCGCCTCTTCGTCGCCTCAACGCACACGCCCGTTCTTTTCTTCTCCTCGCACGGGCGTGTTTACAAGGAAAAGGTCTGGCGGTTGCCGCAGGCGGCGCCGCAGGCGCGCGGCAAGGCGCTCATCAACATCCTGCCGCTCGAGCAGGGCGAGCTGGTTACCACCGTGATGCCGCTTCCCGAGGACGAAGGCAGCTGGGCGAATTTCGACGTGATGTTTGCGACTACGCGCGGCACCGTGCGACGCAACAAGCTTTCCGATTTCGTCGACGTGCGCCGTTCCGGCATTATTGCCATGAAGCTCGCTGACGGCGAGGCAATCGTCGACGTGCAGATCTGCACCGAGCGCGACGACGTGCTGCTCACTTCCTCGGGCGGCCAATGCATCCGTTTTCCGGTGACCGATGTGCGCGTGTTCACGGGCCGCACGTCCATGGGCGTGCGCGGCATCGCGCTCGCCAACGCCGACAAGGTGATCTCCATGTCGATCCTGCGCCACGTGGGTGCGACGGCCGAGGAGCGGGTCGGCTATCTCAAGCGGGCGAGCGCGATACGCCGCGGCAATGGCGGCGAGCCCGACGAGTCTGCGCCTTCGGATGCCGAAGAAACCACGGGCGCGGTCGATATCAGCGAGCAGCGCTACGTCGAGATGTCGGCTGCGGAGCAGTTCGTGCTCACCATAACCGAGCGCGGTTATGGCAAACGCTCCTCCTCTTACGAGTACCGCATCACCGGCCGCGGCGGCAAAGGCATCGTTGCCATGGACGTCCGCGAGCGCGATGGCTCCATCCGTCGCAAGACCGGCCGTCTGATTGCATCGTTCCCGGTGGAGGAGGACGATCAGATCATGCTGGTGACGAATGGCGGCCAGCTCATCCGCACGCGCGTTGCCGGAATTCGCATCGCCGGCCGCTCGACCCAGGGCGTGATTATCTTCGACACCGCCCAGGAGGAGCGCGTGGTCTCCGTCGAGCGCATCAGCGAGGACGGCGAAGGGAACTGAGCGCAAATGCTGTCATGGCCGGGCTTGACCCGGCCATCCACGTCTGGAGTGAACGAAAGTCGTGGATGCCCGGAACAAGTCCGGGCATGACGAGACTCAGTTCCTGTCAATCAATCCCGGCGCGCCGGTGCTCGTGCGTACGCCAAGATAGATCTCCTGCACCTGTTCGTTCTGCTCGAGCTCGGCGGCGTTGCCTTCGAGCACCGTCCGCCCGGTCTGCAGCACGTAGGCATAGTCGGCAATGTCGAGCGCGAGCGGGATCGACTGCTCGGCCAAGAGCAGCGTGAGACCCTCCTTGTGCAGGCGCTCGAGCGTGTCATAGAGCGATTCAACCACGCCGGGCGCGAGCCCGAGGCTGGGCTCGTCCAGCATCAGCAGCCGCGGTTCGCTCATGAGCGCGCGGCCGAGCGCGAGCATCTGGCGCTCGCCGCCCGAAAGCGTGCCGGCCGATTGATGCCGGCGCTCAGCGAGGCGGGGAAACAGCTCGTACACACGCTCGAACAGCGTTGTCATGCGCGCCTTTTCGGCGAGCCTGGTGGCGCCCAAGCGTAGATTCTGCTCAACCGTCTGCTGCACGAACAGCCGCCAGCCCTCGGGCGATAGTGCGAGACCTTTGCCCACGATCATGTAGGCCGGCATGCGCGCGATGGACTCGGCGTCCCATTCGATGCTGCCTTTGCTCGCGCGCACGAGCCCGGCGATCGCATTGAGGGTCGTGGTCTTGCCGGAGCCGTTTGATCCGAGCAGCGCAACCACCGTGCCCTGCGGCACCGTGAGCGAGACATCGGCAACGCCGATGAGATCGCCGTAGCGCACTTCCATGTGCGAAACCTTGAGCTCGCTCACGGCGCCGCTCTGCGCCGGCGATGCCCGTGACCCAGATAGGCCTCGATCACCGCCTCGTTCTTGACGACCTCGGCTGGCCTGCCATGGGCAATCACATGGCCCTGATTGAAGACGAGCACGCGCTCCGCGAGCGTCATGATCACTTCCATGATGTGCTCGACGATGACCAGCGTGATGCCAAGCGCGTGAATGCGCCGCACCAGCGCAATCGCCTCCTGCAGCTCGCTCGGGGTCAATCCGGCGAGCGCCTCATCGAGCAGCATCAGCTTCGGGCTGGTTGCGAGCACGCGGGCAATCTCGAGACGTTTGCGTCCCGGCGTTCCCAAGGAGCTCGCGCGTTGCGCCTGCTGCGCTTTGAGCCCGGTGAGCTCGATCACCTGCAGCGCATGGGCGCGCGCGTCGGCGCGGTGCGTATGGCGCAGGAATGCGCCCACCATGACGTTATCCAGTATGGTCATGTCTTCGAACGTCGCGGGCACCTGGAAAGTACGGCCGATGCCGGCGCGCGCATGCTTCTCGGCCGGTGCGCGCGTCAGGTCGGCGCCCTCGAACAGGACGCGGCCGGCCGTCGGCACGGTATCGCCCGCGAGGCAGTTGAAGAAAGTCGATTTGCCGGCGCCGTTCGGGCCGATGAGACCAACGATCTCTCCTTGCGCGACGGAAAAATCGGCGTCGCGCACGGCCATGAAGCTGCCGAAGGCCTTCGATATTTTCTCAGCGTCAAGCAGCATGCGGTCGGCGCCGCAGCTGCGGTGCGAGGCGATACCACAGCTCGTGCATTCCGCCCGGCTCGAAGCGCGCAAGAAGCACGATGATGCCGCCGTAGAGAATATAGGTCAGCCCTGTTCCGCCGCCGCCGAACCAGGTGTTCGTGGCCGTCTGCAACGGGACGAGGATGAGAGCGCCTACCAGTGCTCCGAACAGCGTCCCCGCGCCGCCGAGCGCGGCCACGATCAACATCTGCACTGACACCAGTATGCCGAAGCCGCTCTCCGGATCGATGAAGCCGGTCTTGATCGAATAGAGCGAGCCGGCGATCGAGGTGAATGCCGCGCTCAACATCAGCGCGCGCAATTTGACTTGCTGCACGGGCACACCCAGGCTGCCCGCCGCCCGCTCGCCAGCCTTGATCGCACGCAGATAAAAGCCGAAGCGACTGCGCGCTATTTCGAACGTGGCGTAAAGCACGAGCGCGAGCACGAGAAGGAAGATGTAGTAGTACGGCAGCTCGCTGCGGAAAGTGAGATCCCACCATCCCCGGGCGACTGCCGGCCCCTGCAGTCCGATCGCCGCTCCGACGAGATCCCACGTGCTGACGAAGATGCGGATCAATTCCGCCACTGCGAGCGTGGCCATGCTGAAATAATGCCCGCGCAGACGAAACGTCGGCACGCCGATGGCGACGGCAAGAACAAGACTGGCGAGGATGCCAGCCGGCACTCCGGCCATCGGCGGCAGTCCCCATAGATTAAAAAAGAGCAGCGGCAGATAGGCTCCGATACCGAAGAACATGCTGTGGCCGACGGAGACCTGCCCGGCATAGCCGCCGACGATATTCCACGCCGACGCCGAAATCGCCGCGAGCAGGAAGCTCGTGCCAATGTCCCAGTAGAACGGATCGGTGAGTATGAGCGGATAGGCCAGCAGCACAAACGCGAGCGCGGCTAGTCCCCATTTCACCGCGCTATCCTCATCAGAACTTGCCCATCAGTCCTTGCGGTCGCAACCACAACAGTGCGGCGAACAATGCATAGACCACGATGTCCTTGTAAATGGGCCCGAGCCAATAGGCGGATAGCGCCTGAATGAGGCCGATGGCGAGACCGGCATACATCGCCCCCGGCACGCTGCCGAAGCCGCCGAGCGTCACGACGACGAAAGCGGTCAATCCGAACGTCTCGCCAACCGAAGGCGACCACGGATACGACATCGCCATGAGCGCGCCGGCGATTCCGGCACTCGCCGCCGCGAGGCCCCAGGCAAGCGCCTGCATGCGATCCGGTCGAATGCCCATCAGCATGGCTGCGCTGCGATCCTCGGCGACAGCAAGCAGCCGGCTTCCCACGGTCGTGCGCGTGAGCAGCACATGCAGGCCGATGGTGAGGAGGATTGCCGCAAGCCCCGCAACAAGTTGCGGCACCGGCATGAGAATGCCGCCGAGATTGACCGTGCCGGAAAAGGGCGTCTGCGGCAGCGAGACGAAATTGGCGGAAAAGATCCAGAATGCCGTGTAGCGCAACAGGAGCGCAAGCCCGAACGTGGAGAGAATCTGCGCCAGCATCGGCCCGCGCATCACGTGCCTGATCAGTGACATATAGATGAGCACGCCGATGACGAACAGCGCAAAAGCCGCGGCAAGACCGAAGCTTTCGAGACCGCCCCCAACCGTCAGCACGACGAGCAGCGATACATACATGCCGAGCATGACGAACTCGCCGTGCGCGAAATTAATGAAGTTCATCATGCCCCAGATCAGGGTGAGGCCGGAGGAGAAGAGGGCATAGATGGCCCCGAGCAGGAGGCCGCCGACGACCACCTGCACCAGCAGCATCGATCAGGCCGCGAACTCTTGCCCCATACCTCCCCTGAAAGGGCAGGTCGACTGGCTTCGCGAAGCGAAGTCGATCGGGTGGGGTCTTCGGTTCAACAAGTTCACAACGCCCCCACCCGGCTCGCTTCGCTCGCCGGCCTTCCCCTTCGGGGGAGGTATTGGTCGCGGGCGGCTTGCAGCAGCATGGATTAGTGCTTCCAGCCCGTCATCGGCCACTCGAGCTTGGCCTTTGCCGCCTTTTCCGGCCAGACAAGCTCATACTGGCTGCCTTTGAGCTGGATCAGATAGGTGGACGCAAGAACGTTTTGCCCGGTCGCGTCGAACTTGATCCCGTTGTAGCCCATCATGAGCTGATCGGGATTGAGATTGGTTTGCGTGAGCGCCATGCGGATCTTCTCGGGGTCCGCCGAGCCGGCGCGATCGATGGCGTCCGCAAGGACGAAAAACCCCTGCATGTTACGCCCGCTGGTGTCGTCGAGGTCGCGTCCGGTCTTCGCCTTGTACATTTCATTGATCTTGTACGTGGTAGTGCCAGGCTTCCCGATCTCCCAGGCGCTGCGGTTCATCGCCCCCTGCGCGACATCGGTGACTGCGGGCACGAAGGAGGGATCCGAAAAACCGCTGTCGTCCCCGATCACCATGGGCGGCAGGTAATCGAGATTTCTCATCGTCTTCATGTAAAGAATGGAATCGGAAGTGTAGCTGATGAAAATCACCACATCGGGCTGCTTTTGCTTGAGCTGCAGCACCTGGGCGGAAACATCGGTCGTGCTCGCGTTGTAGGGAATTCGGATTGCGACCGGGATGTTGTTTGTCTTTGCGGCCGCTTCGATGGAATCGGCGACCGACGTCCCATAGTCGGTATTCTCGTTCACCAGCGCGATCGAGCCGATTGTCTTTCCCTGCTTCTTCATGTCATCGAAGAAGCGCATGTAGGTGGCGGCATAGTCGCTGGCGATCGGGGTCGTGCGAAATACCCATTTAAAGCCGCGGCCGGTGATGTTGAGCGCTGAGGATTCGCCGACCAGGAACGGAATCCCGTGCCGCTCGGCCACTGGCGTGGCGGTGAATGTGCAGGAGGACTGATACGCTCCCATGAGCGCCTGCACTTTGTCCTGGGTGATCAGGCGGGTGGCGAGCTGCTGTGCGAGCGAGGGGTTTCCTTGATGATCCACGAAGGTGAGCTCGAGCTTGGCGCCGCCGAGATGGGGCAGCCCTTCGCTCGAGGCGAGGGGGAGATTGCCAAGCTCCGGATGCTTGTTGTTGACGATGTCCGCAGCAAGCTCGGCCGCAGCTTTGGAGGCTTGCCCCGCCGCCGCAGCATTGCCCGTGAGCGGCCACAGGATGCCGATCTTGACGGTCTCGGCCGCGGAGACCGGCTGCACAAGGAGAAGGGTGGCAGCCGCAACGGCGGCGCGACCCATCAGCAAAACTGTTTTCAACTCATGCCTCCCACCCTGTTGCTGTTGCGGGCGCTTGCGTGCAGCCGTTGTGGGTACGCCTGCCGCGCGTTAGCCTGCGGCAAATGTTCAACCACGCCAGCAATCGAGTCAATGTGGCCTAGCCAATGCTGACCTACGATGTAGCGCGTATCACCGTATTGCCGGGTAGACATCCGGACGCGCTCAGGCAGGTGGAGCGCAGACTGTCAGCAGGGATCTATCCGGGCCAGTTGCTGGGCTGCTGGTATTCTGACATCGGCGTCGTTAATCAGATCCTTCTCATCCACGCCGGTGTTGACGAGCCCGCCAGGACTGATGCGCGCGCGAAAATCCTGGAGTCGAGCGATCCATTCGGCCTGCTTGAGCTCCTCGTCGGAATGACCATGGATACGTACGTTGCGTTTCCATTTCTGCCGCCCATGAAAGCGGGGCAGTACGGCCCGATCTATGAAGTGCGAAGCTATGTGGTCAGGCCGAATGGTCTTGCTCCGACCATCGAGCTCTGGCGCAAGACGCTTCCTGCTCGCATGACGCTCTCACCCGTCCTTGCCGCCATGTACAGCGTGAGCGGAGCGGTCAGCCGCTTCATGCATATCTGGCCCTATGCAAGCCTGGAGCAACGGCAGCGATTGCGCAGCCAAGCAGTTTCCGACGGCGTGTGGCCGCCACCGGGAGGACCCGATCACTTCATCAGCATGCAAAGCGATATTTTCCTCCCCGCGGACTTCTCGCCGATGCGCTGAGCCGCCGCGTCACTTACGCCAACCGCGCATCGGCCATTCCAGTTGTGCCGTGGCGCGGTCCGTCGGCCATACCGACTTGTACTCTTTGCCTTGCAACTGAATCAGGTAGGTGGCGGACAGCGTGTTCTGGCCCGTGTCGTCGAATTTCACGCCGTGATAGCCGATCATCAGCTGCTCAGGCTTGAGATCTGTCGTCCGCAATGCTTGCTGTATCTTCGCAGCCTCGGTTGAGCCCGCGCGGTTGATGGCATCAGCGAGGACGAAGAAGCCCTGCATCCAGCGGGCGCTGGTATCGTCAAGGTCGCGGCCGTATTTGGCCTTGAACAGCGCATTTATTTTGTAGCTGTTGCTGTCCGGCTTTCCGATATCAAAGGCGCTGCGGTTGATCGCCCCCTGCGCGATGTCGCCCACGTTCGGAATGAATGCCGGATCCGAAAATCCCGCATCGTCGCCGATGATGATCGGCGGGAGGTAATCGAGATTCTTGAGCGTCTTGAAATAAAGAATCGTATCGGCGGTGTAGCTGATGAAAATGACTGCGTCCGGCTGCAGCTGCTTGAGCTGCAGCACCTGGCCGGATACGTCGGTGCTGTTTGCGTTGTAGGGGATTTGCGCGCCGACATGGATGGCGGCGCGCTTTGCCGCCTCCACGATGGAACCGGCCACCGATGTTCCATACTCGGTGTTTTCGTTCACGATCGCGATCGTGTCGATCTTGCGGCCGGCTTTCTTCAGGTCGTTAAGGAACTGGGTATAGGCCGCGGCGAAATCCGATGCGATCGGACCGGTACGGAATATCCATTTGAAACCTCGCCCGGTGATGTTCAGCGCGACCGAATCTGCGACCAGGAATGGAATGCCTTGCCGCTCGGCAACCGCGGTGGCGACGAGCGCAACTGAGGAATGATACGCGCCCAGCATGGCGACCACCTTCTCCTGGGTGATCAGGCGCAACGTCTGGTTCTGCCCGATTTGCGGGTTTCCCTGGTGGTCCACATTAACCAGCTCGATCTTCGCGCCCCCCAGGTTTGGAAGACCAGTTGCCGCTGCGAGCGGCAGCGGGGCCAGCTCCGGATGCGCGTTGTTCACGACGTCGACTCCGAGCTCCACCGCGTCCTTGGCGGAAGCGCCTGCACTGGCAGCATTTCCGGTCAGTGGATAGATCGCGCCGATCCTCACTGTGTCGGCCGCATAGGCGGGGAGCAGGGAGACGAAAAGCAAAAGCAGCAAAGCGCATGCGAGACCAAGCATTCCCATCCAATCCTCCGTGAGCGGCATCTCCTCCGTTTTCGCGATATTATGCGCATGGGCCATGGCGCGCCAGCCGGTGCCCTTTACACTCGCTCGTTGGAATGGGGGCCAAATATTTGTGTTATGTGATCTCGCGCTCTATCATTACGCTTTGTTTCTGTTTATGTGCCGCACCATGGAGCGCAGATGACGGGGAAATCGTTACTTTGCCCTGGCGTTCGCTAGGCCGACAACAGCATGCGCTCCGGAAACGGCCGATCAAATGAGAAGAAAAATCTGCCCGGCAACGTGATCCGCCTGGGGACGGAAACGCTCTATGCAATCGCGGACGAGCTTCGCCGTATGTACGACGCCGACCTGCGCTCGCGCCCCTCGGAACAGCTGGAACAATTGATGCAGCGCATCGAGCGGGGCGATGACGTATCTGGCCGTCAGGAGCAAACGGGCAAAGGCGAGAAGAGGTCCTGACTGCCTCCCGCTCTCACTGATGCAGCGGCAACCGAGCCGCGAACCGAAAGCAAGGACGAGCGCTTCATGGCGCTTGCTTTCCGCCTCGGCCGACGCGCACTCGGCCGGGCTTGGCCAAACCCCGCCGTGGGAGCGGTCGTGGTCAACGCAGACGTTATTCTCGGGCGCGGCTGGACACAGGCGGGTGGTCGGCCGCATGCGGAGACCGAGGCGCTCGCGCGTGCGGGAAGGCGCGCTCGCGGCGCGACCCTCTATGTCACCCTCGAGCCCTGCGCACATCAGGGCAAGACGCCGCCGTGTACCGACGGCATCATCGCAGCAGGAATATCCCGCGTGTGTTCCGCGATGGTCGACCCAAACCCGCTGGTGGCAGGGGCGGGGCATTGGCAATTGGCCGAGCGCGGCATACTGGTCGAGGTCGGCATGGGCCTCGAGGAAGCGCAGCGTGTCCACGCGGGGCATGTGCGGCGCATGCGAGACGGGCGTCCGCATGTATGTGTCAAACTGGCGGTGTCAGCGGACGAAAAGATTGCGCTGGCGGGCCGCCGCCCGGCCGCCATCACCGCAGAGGCCGCGCGGCGGTACGTTCACCTCATGCGTGCAATGAACGATGCGGTCCTTACCGGCATTGCAACCGTGTTGTCCGATGACCCTCAACTCACGTGCCGATTGCCGGGAATGCATTCGCCCGTACGCGTGGTTCTCGACAGTGCCTTGCGGCTGCCGGTCACAAGCAAGCTTGTCGCGACGACGGAGGTTGCGCCTCTTTGGGTGATCACTGGCGCATCTGTGGCAGCGGAACGCGAGGCGGCGCTTCTCGCGCGTGGGGCCGAGGTACTGCGCGTCGAGGAACGTTCGGGCACGCTCTATCTGCCTGCCGTTCTCAAGTTGCTTGCGGATCGCGGCATCACGCGGGTGATGGTAGAGGCAGGGCCGAAGCTTACGACGGCGCTGCTCGCGGCGAATCTCATCGATGAAATCGCGCTATTTCGGTCGCCGAGCGCCATCGGGCAAGATGGCATCGATGTGCTGGAGGGATTACCGCTTGCGGCGCTTGTTGCATCGCCCCCTCTGCGACGCGCGGGCAGCGAAAGCATCGGGCCGGATCTGCTCGAATCTTATCAGCGCGCATGAACGATGTTCAGCGGCATTGTCACAGACGTGGGAGAATTGCTGGCCGCTGAAGCGCTCGCCGATGGCCCCAGGCGGCTGACGATCGCCTGCCGTTATCCCGCCCACGAGATCGGCATAGGCTCCTCGATTGCATGCAGCGGTGTTTGTCTCACGGTAATCGAAACCGGTCGCCGGGGCGATCAAAACTGGTTCAGCGTCGACGCCGCCGCCGAGACACTGCGAGTGTCCACCATTGCGGGCTGGCAGGTGGGCCGACGCATAAACCTCGAACGGGCGCTGCGAGTGGGGGAGGAGATGGGCGGGCATCTTGTCACCGGCCACGTTGACGGTCTCGCGACATTGGCTGCCCGCGCTGATATCGGCGCAACCGCGCGCTTCACCTTGCGCGCGCCCGCCGGGCTTGCCCGTTTCATTAGCAGCAAGGGCTCCGTCAGTCTTGATGGCGTTTCGCTCACGGTGAACGATGTTGCGGCCGACACCTTCGCGGTCTTGATCATCCCGCATACGCTGAGGGTGACGACATTGGGCGAGCTCGTTATCGGCGATGAGGCTAATCTCGAAGTCGATCTCATTGCGCGATATGCGGCTCGCCTCATCGAGCACATGCGAGTGCCAGGTAGCTAGCTCGCTCTCGCTTGCTTGCTGATCAATCTGATTGCTAGGAAACCAGCTCAGGTTGGAGAGAGCGCATGCAGCCCAGGGCTGCTATTGAAGAGCCCGGCGACCTGAGCAGCGCTCGGATTTTGATCGTTGAGGCTCGTTTCTATGCAGATATAGCCGATGCCTTGCTTGCCGGCGCCACGCGTGCACTGGGGAAAGCCGGTGCTGTCTTCGATCGGGTCAGTGTGCCCGGTTCTTTGGAAATCGTGCCGGCAATTGCAATGGCGTTGGACGCGGCCGAAGGTGCGCAGCGGCCCTACGCAGGCGTCGTGGCGCTCGGATGTGTCATTCGCGGCGAGACCCTGCATTTCGACATCGTCGCACAACAGTCGGCGCGCGCTTTGCTGGATCTCTCCGTTGCGTGTCGACTGCCCATGGGGAACGGAATTCTGACCGTCGACAATCAAATCCAGGCACGGGTCCGTGCAGACCCGGACCAGGCAGATAAGGGCGGTGAGGCCGCCCGCGCGACGCTTTCACTGGTTAGGTTAAAACGGGGTCTCACCTTACGGTGAATGCATGGTGGCCGAGAGTGCTCGCAAGGATGCACGCAAGGCAAACCGCCGGGGCGCGGCGCGGCTTGCCGCCGTACAGGCGCTCTATCAGATGGATATCGCCGGCACTGATCTGAACGAAATTCTGGCACAATTCGAAGGTCACTGGATCGGGCGCGAGCTCGACGGTGCGCAATATCTTCCCGCCGAGGCGGCATTTTTCCGGGACCTGGTTTCCGGCGTGCTGCGCGAGCAGCGCACGCTCGATCCGCTGGTCGACAAGGCGCTCGCCGAGGGCTGGCCGCTTAAGCGGATCGAGGCGATCATACGCGCTGTATTGCGCGCCGGAGCGTACGAGCTTGAGCACCGCAGCGACGTGCCTGCGCGCGTGATCGTCTCCGAATACGTCGATATCGCGCACGCCTTCGTCGACAAGGAAGAGACCGGCCTGGTCAACGCCGTGCTTGACCATATCGCGCGCCGGTGTCGGGCTGGCGAGTTCGCGGCGACGCGGCGCTGAGCACGATGAGCAACCGCGCCGCCGGATCCGGCGAGGATTGGTTGATCGAGCGCTATTTCAGGCCACTGGCGCGGCATCCAGGTGCCTTTGCGCTGCAGGATGATGCCGCTTCGATAACGCCGCCTGCAGGCTGCGATCTCGTCATCACCACCGATGCACTCGTGGCGGGCGTGCATTTCTTTGCGTATGATCCTCCCGACGCCGTGGGAAGCAAGGCCTTGCGCGTCAATCTTTCGGATTTGGCCGCAAAAGGCGCGCGGCCGCTCGGATTTTTACTGGCGCTGGCGCTGCCGACCGAGTTCAGCGAGAGCTGGGTTGCGGGCTTTGCCCAAGGGCTTGGTGCCGACGCAGAGGCGTTTGATTGCCCGCTGCTCGGGGGCGACACGGTGGGCACGTCCGGCCCCATGACGATCTCCATCTCCGCCTTCGGTACGGTGAAGCCAGGGCGGATGGTGCGCCGCGCCGGCGCGCAGGCCGGCGATCTGATTGTTGTCACCGGCACGATCGGAGACGCCGCACTCGGACTGCTGCTGCGCCGGGATGCGAGCCTCGGTGAACGGCTGAGGCTTTCTGCGCGACAGCAGGACGAGCTTATTTCCCGCTATCTGCGGCCTCAGCCGCGCAGTGCCATTGCCGAGCTCCTTCCCGCATACGTCTGCGCTGCCATGGATGTGTCGGACGGGCTCGCCGGGGATCTCGAGAAGCTTTGCCGTGCCTCGCATGTTGGCGCCGAACTCGAATTGGCCCGCGTGCCGCTTTCCGAGGCGGCGCGCAGCGCTGTTGCCGCTGATGCTTCACTCATGGAAACCATTGTCACTGGCGGCGACGATTACGAAATCCTGGCCAGTGTGGCGCAATCGAAGCTGGAATCGTTCCGCACCGCGGCGTCAACTCTCGCGGTGACTGTCACTCCAATTGGCAGGATCACCAACGAGCATCAGGTACGCGTACTGGATGATACCGGCAAAGCGATTTCATTTGCTCGCCTCTCGTTCAGCCACTTTTGAGCGATCTTGCGAAACCACTACCCGCACGTCGGTGTGCGAGGTAGAAAACGGCCGGTGAAATAGAACTACCCAAACGATGTTCAATCCATAAATCAAATTCGCTTTAAAAAGTCCCTCGGCATAAAATCGTCTTCCTGATCCCAGTACATAGAAATCGTTACGATAAACCGACTTTCCGTGCAGACTGATGCGGCGCGCAATGTCAGTATCATCTCCAAACAAATCTATGGTTCTGTCGAAACCGCCCGCCCGGCACAAAACTTCCTTTTTCACCACGAAGTTGCCGGTTATCAACGCGTACCCGCACAGCCGGTAGAAGATTGGCGTAATCGTCCAGCAAAGCATATTCTGCAACCAGCGCCTGAGCTTTGGGCCGTCATAAAATTGGTAAGGTCCGCTCAAACAGACCAGGTCGGGATCATTCTCGAAGGCTTCTTTAAGTACGCTGCTCCAGCTCGCAGACAGCCTCGTATCCGCGTCCACGAAGGCCACCATGTCGCCCTTGGCCTCCTCGAGCCCCCTTTGCCGCGCGTGTGCCGCGCCCTTCTGTGTTTCATGAATTACCCGGACGGCGGGTCGCGCGCTCGCAATTTCGACCGTACGGTCGGTGCTCGCATTATCAACGACGATGACTTCGTGGAAGCAGCTCGAACCGTTCGCCAGAACGGAAGTAAGACAATCGCCAATGTAGGCTTCTTCATTATGGGCGGGAATGACCAGGGACAACTTCATCTTGGCCGTTTCCTGTGTCGCCGGCGTTAAACCTCAGACCGGATTTGCGTCGCCGTTTGGTTTTTGGCAATGTCCTGCGCGCCTCAGACGAAGGATCCATTCCGGCCTGACGTGAAGCCTGCCGCCGGGGATGCCCGTCCGATTTCCTGACCAAGGGGGGTCTGTAATGACAGCTTTGTGGCTGATTGTCCTTTGCGGCGTTCTTTCGATCATCTACGCCGTATGGGGCGTCCGCAGCGTGCTTGCGGCCGACACGGGCAGTGCGCGCATGCAGGAAATCGCCGCCGCCGTGCGCGAGGGCGCGCAGGCCTACCTCAAGCGCCAATATACCACCATAGCGGGCGCGGGCGTCGTGATCTTTCTGATTCTCGGCTATTTTCTCGGCTGGCTGGTTGCATTTGGTTTTTTGATCGGGGCAATTCTCTCCGGCGCGGCTGGCTTTATTGGCATGAATGTATCGGTGCGTGCCAACGTGCGCACCGCGCAGGCGGCAATACGGTCGCTGGCCGATGGCCTCGAGCTGGCATTCCTGTCGGGTGCTATTACCGGCCTCCTTGTCGCCGGGCTCGCGCTGCTTGGCGTGGCGCTTTATTTCGGATTTCTGGTTGGCACCCGGCATCTCAACCCCGACAATCGCACCGTCGTCGATGCCCTTGTCGCGCTCGGCTTCGGAGCATCGCTGATTTCCATCTTCGCGCGCCTGGGAGGCGGTATCTTTACCAAAGGCGCCGACGTGGGGGGCGACCTTGTCGGCAAGGTGGAAGCCGGAATCCCGGAGGACGATCCGCGCAACCCCGCGACCATTGCCGACAATGTGGGGGACAATGTCGGAGATTGCGCCGGAATGGCAGCTGACCTGTTCGAAACCTATGCGGTCACGACGGTCGCCACCATGGTGCTGGCGGCAATCTTCTTTCGACCCACTCCGGGCGACGCGGCAGGCGCCGCGCTGTTGCTCAGAATGATGGAATATCCGCTCGCAATCGGCGGCATCTGCATCATCACATCGATCATCGGCACATTCTTCGTCAAGCTCGGCCCCACGCAATCCATCATGGGCGCTCTCTACAAGGGCGTGATCGCCACCGGCCTCTTGTCACTGGTGGGAATTGCACTGGTCACATATTTGCTGGTCGGCTTCGGGCCCGTGCCCGGACAGAGTTATTCCGGCACATCTCTTTTCGTTTGCGGCATCGTCGGGCTGGCGGTGACCGGTCTGATCGTCTGGATTACCGAATACTACACCGGAACCAATTATCGCCCGGTACAGTCCATTGCGCGGGCATCATTGACCGGGCACGGCACCAATATCATTCAAGGTCTGGCGGTCTCGTTGGAAGCGACCGCGCTGCCTACGATCGTCATCATTGCCGGCATTCTGATCAGCTACAAGCTCGCGGCATTGTTCGGCATTGCCATCGCGGTGACCACGATGTTGTCGCTCGCGGGCATGATCGTTGCTCTCGATGCATTCGGCCCCGTCACGGACAACGCCGGCGGCATCGCCGAGATGTCCGGGCTGCCCAAGGAAGTTCGGAAGGCAACGGATGCCCTTGATGCAGTGGGCAATACGACCAAGGCAGTGACGAAGGGCTATGCGATCGGCTCGGCGGGACTCGGTGCCCTTGTCCTGTTCGCGGCCTATAATCAGGACCTGGTATTTTTCATATCGCATCCCACCGAGCATCCGTACTTTCAGGGCATCAATGAGCTTCCCCAGAAACTCGATTTTTCGCTCAACAATCCGTACGTGGTCGCGGGACTCTTGTTCGGCGGCCTGCTGCCTTATCTCTTTGGCGCATTGGGCATGACCGCCGTCGGGCGCGCGGCGTCATCCATCGTCGAGGAAGTGCGCCGGCAGTTCCGCGAGAAACCCGGCATTATGGGCGGGACGGAAAAACCCGATTACGGCAAGGCGGTCGATCTCCTCACGGTAGCGGCCATCAAGGAGATGATTGTTCCCTCACTGCTCCCGGTGCTTTCGCCGATCGTGGTCTACTTCGTGATCTACTGGATCGCGGGCGGAGGAGCGGCGGGCAAGTCCGCTGGTTTCTCCGCAGTTGGCGCCATGTTGCTGGGCGTGATCGTCACCGGCCTGTTTGTCGCAATTTCCATGACCTCCGGCGGCGGCGCGTGGGACAATGCCAAAAAATACATCGAGGACGGAAACTATGGCGGCAAGGGTTCCGAGCCGCACAAGGCCGCGGTCACAGGCGACACGGTCGGCGATCCCTACAAGGACACGGCGGGACCCGCGGTCAATCCGATGATCAAGATTACCAATATCGTGGCGCTGCTGCTGCTCGCCGTGTTGGCGCACGCCCGATAAAGCGTGAGTATCAGAAAATCTTGAACATCAGGTTGAGCAAGCCGCTCTCCTTTCCGCCGGTCGGAGTAGTGCGGCTGATGAAGTCGAAGACTCTGCCGTCCTTCAGCCCGTAATCGGCAAGCCGTTGCACGCGCCGGTTCTTGTCGAAGTATACCGCGACCACCCGCTGGTCCGTAAGCTGCTGGGGCATGAAGCCGACGGGTCGGTACGAGGCCTGCGAGATGTAGTAATAGACTTCGCCGTTGACGGTAGCAACGGTCGAGGGCGTGCCCATTACGATCAGCACTTGCTCCTGCGTCGAGCCGATGGGAATCTGCTCGAGCGCGCCGTCCGGAATGATGTAGCCTCTGTGATAAGTCTCGGCAAAGCATCCACCTAGCAGCAACGCCAGCGCAACTACGGCGCCCGCGATGGTGCCGGCGCGCGCCGCACGATGCCATTGGTTCATGCGCCGACTAGTCTGCATGTCACTCTTGCATGTTGGCTCCGGACGCGCTCTGTGGCGGCCATTCCCGTGCATCCGGCACCGCCGGAACTCAAAGCCATGATATCGCGCTGGTTTCGCCCCATCCCTCGAAGGAACAACATCGCTCCCCTCTATGGCGCCATCGTGGCGCAGGCCCGCGCGCCGGCCTTTTATGGAGCCTATGGGGTCCCGGATACGGTGAACGGCCGGCTGGAAATGCTCTTGTTGCACGTCTTCCTTGTATTGCGGCGGCTTCGTGACGAAAGCGCAACCGGCCGCCAGCTGGCACAGGAAGTCTTCGACAGATTTTGTGAGGACATGGACGACAGCATGCGTGAGATGGGAGTGGGCGATCTTGCCGTGCCGCGAAAAATGCGCCGCATAGGCCAGGCATTCTACGACCGGCAGGCGGCCTATGAGCGCGCTCTCGCGCAACCGCGAAACGATGTCCTCGCGCAGATTGTACGCCGCAAGCTATTCGCATCCGGCAACAGCGATATTGGTGCCGAGCGGCTTGCGGCTTATATCAGGGAGGCCGCAAACCGACTCGAGCATCAGACAAATTTGGACCATGGCGCGGTAGAGTTTCCGGATCCGCAGGACCTGCTCGAAGCGCGCGTCGGGCAGCGATACGCCTGAGGGGGTTCAAGGTAATGGGCAAAACCGAGCGAATGGTGCAGCACCCCTGGAGCGTGTCCGTCATGCAAGCAGAGGTGCCGCAGAGCGGGAGACATTTTCATCTGGTTGCAGACGCGTCCACGCGTGCATCCATTGCGAAACTGGCCGGTGTTCCCGATTTGCCGCGGCTCGAAGCCAGCTTCGATGTGACGCCGCATGGAAGCAATGGACTGCACGTCCTCGGCCGGGTGTCGGCGACAGTGGGACAGACTTGTAGCGTGACGCTTGAGCCGATGACGAGCGAGTTGAACGAGGACGTCGATCTCGTTTTCCTTCCACCAGCGGCCGCAGAGGCGCGACAAAAAAGCCGGCTGGAGATCGAAGTGCTGCTCGACGATGAGCCCGAGGCGCTGATCGACGGCAGGATCGATCTGGGCAAGCTTGCCACGGAATTTCTCGTGCTTGGGATCAATCCTTATCCGCGCAAACCAGATACTGTCTTTCGCGCGGCTTCCGCCGAAGCGAACTCGGCAAGCCCTTTCACCGCTCTCGCGAATCTGGAAAAAACGCCACAGCCAAGCTCGACGGGGACTGAGCGGAAGAAGAGCTGAATTCGCATCCCTGTTGCCGCTGCTGCCGACGCGCTATTGTCGCGCCATGCTCCATAAAGTCCGGATCGCGCTCGACGCCATGGGGGGGGACCATGGGGCCGCGGTAGTCGTTGCGGGAGCCGAGATCGCGCTCGCTCACTACTCGGATATGGAATTTCTGTTGTTCGGCGACCGCAGCGTGGTCGAGCCGCTTGTGCAGGCCCATCCCAGTCTCAAGCCGAGCGCGCAGATCGTGCACACGGATATAGCCATCCAGGCGAATGACAGGCCGAGCCAGGCTTTGCGCAAGGGCCGCTGGAAGTCGTCCATGTGGCTGGCCGTCGATGCGGTCAAGAAAGGCGCGGCACACGCCGCCGTCTCCGCTGGCAATACCGGCGCGCTCATGGCTATGGCCAAGTTCGAGCTCAAGACGATGTCGGGCATCGAGCGTCCTGCCATTGCCGCGGTCTGGCCAACCCTGAAGGGCGAATGCATCGTGCTCGATCTCGGCGCCTCCATCGGGGCCGACGCAGCCCACCTGGTGAACCTCGCCGCAATGGGTAGCGCCATGGCGCGCGTGTTGTTTTCCCTCGAACGCCCCACCGTCGGGCTGCTCAATATCGGTGTCGAGGAAGTGAAGGGACTTGAGGAGGTGCGTCGGGCGGGACAGATGCTGCGCGAGCATGCGCCTCCGCAGTTTGACTATTTCGGCTTCGTCGAGGGCGATGACATCGGCAAGGGCAAAGTGGATGTCGTGGTGACGGAGGGTTTCTCCGGCAATATCGCGCTTAAGGCAGCGGAGGGCACTGCGCGCCAGCTCGGTCAGCTATTCAAGCTGGAGCTTAACCGCTCGTTTTTGCGCAAGCTGGGTTATCTGCTCGCGCGCCCCGCTTTCCGCGCGGTCAGCGCGAAAATGGACCCGCGTCGATCGAACGGCGGAGTGCTGCTCGGGCTCAACGGCATCGTGATCAAAAGCCACGGCAGCACGGACGCCGAAGGATTCGCGCGCGCGATCGATATCGGCCATGAAATGGTGCGTCATGACTTGCTCGCCAAAGTAGGGCAGACGCTGGGCGAGGGTGCTGGGGCATCACGGGTCTTGCCGCCGACTCGGAGAGCAATTCCGTGAGCGTCACGCGCTCGGTCGTGCTCGGTTGCGGGAGCTATCTGCCAGGCCGGGTACTCAGCAATACCGAGCTGTCCCGCATGGTGGACACCTCGGACGAGTGGATCACGCAGCGCACGGGCATTCACGAGCGGCATATTGCGGCGGATGGGGAGACTACTTCCGAAATGGGGCTTAAAGCAGCGCGCGCGGCGCTCGCGGCTGCCGGCATCGATGCGCAATCGATCGATCTCATCGTGCTGGCCACATCGACCCCTGACAATACGTTTCCGGCCAGCGCCGTTTCCGTGCAGGCAGGGCTCGGCATCACGCACGGCGCGGCCTTCGATCTGCAGGCCGTCTGCTCTGGCTTTGTTTACGGGCTGGCCACGGTGGATGGCCTGCTGAAAACGGGTGCGTTCAAACGCGCACTGGTGATCGGATCGGAAACATTTTCCCGCATCATCGACTGGAAAGACCGCACCACGTGCGTGCTGTTCGGCGACGGCGCAGGCGCCCTTGTGCTCGAGGCGCAGCTGGAGAATGGCACACGCGAGGACCGCGGCATTCTTAGCGCGCACCTGCGCTCGGATGGGCGGCACAAGACCAAATTGTACGTGGATGGCGGCCCCTCCACGACGCAAACGGTTGGTCATCTTCGCATGGAAGGGCGCGCGGTGTTCAAGCACGCGGTGGCGATGATCACCGACGTAATCGAGGACGCGTTCAAAGCCACCGGATATACGGTCAAGGACATCAATTGGTTTGTTCCGCACCAGGCGAATCAGCGGATTATCGACGACACCGCGAGGAAGCTGGGCATCGCGTCCGAAAAGGTGATCACGACGGTGGCAAAGCACGGAAACACGTCCGCTGCTTCGATCCCGCTTGCCTTGGCAACTGCGGTTGCACAGGGCAAGATCAAGCGGGGAGATCTCGTCATGCTGGAAGCAATGGGCGGGGGTTTTACCTGGGGGGCCGTATTGCTGCGCTGGTAAGGTCGCCCGCGCCTGCTTGGGCCCCGTTGACCCGACCGTGCCAACCTAATATCGTCTGAAAATTCAGAGGGATATTTGATCGCGGTCAACGGGCTGGGCGATGACGGGAAAGACGGTCACGCGCGCAGACTTGTGCGAAGCGGTGTATC
This sequence comes from Pseudomonadota bacterium, assembly GCA_046733355.1. GTDB lineage: Bacteria > Pseudomonadota > Alphaproteobacteria > Rhizobiales > Xanthobacteraceae > VAZQ01. Next base: position 21,432 of record JBKPOZ010000107.1, read on the forward strand.
AGAAGGTCGGCCTCTCCCGTACTGAATCGGCGAATCTGGTCGAGCTGGTGCTAAAGGAAATCACGGACTGCCTCGAGCGCGGGGAGACCGTGAAGCTTTCATCCTTCGGCTCGTTTGTGGTGCGCAAGAAGGGCCAGAGAATCGGGCGTAATCCCAAGACCGGCAAAGAGGTGCCGATCTCGCCGCGGCGCGTCATGGTGTTCAAGCCTTCCGCCATCCTCAAGCAGCGCATCAATGCGGCGCCGGAGAGCGAAGGCTGAAGCAGTCGTCACCCGATCTGCGAGAGCATCGCTTGGAAAAGGCACCCGAGGCATTCCGCACGATCAGCGAAGTGGCTGAGGAACTTGACGTGCCCCAGCACGTCCTGCGTTTCTGGGAAAGTCGTTTTCACGAAATCAAGCCGCTGAAGCGCGGCGGCGGGCGCCGCTATTACCGCCCACAGGATGTCGACCTGCTGCGCGGCATCCGGCATCTGCTGTACGGCGAGGGCTATACCATCCGGGGCGTGCAGCGGCTCCTGCGCGAGCAGGGCCACCGATTTGTGCAAAGCGTCTGGCAACCAGGCGCCCCGCAACCGTCTGCCACTGAGGGCGAGCGCGAGCCCCTGCGTACAGAGCGCCAGCCATCCGCCAGGAAACAAGAAGAGGCCGCGAGCGGAGATGCGATGGATCTTACCGAAGAACCAGCCAGGGCCTCTGCTGCAGAGACCCGCCTGTCGCGCGCGCAGGTGCAACAATTGCGCTCGGCCCTGCAGGAGCTCGACGAATGCCGTCGGCGGCTTGAGGCAGCCATCGCCGGCCGGCCCGCACGCCCAGCCGAGCAATCACATTAGCAGGAGGACGCGATGGCACAGGCGCCGCTGGCGAGCAGGGGTAATTACCTGCATATCTATGACTTCCGCGTGCAGAAGGGGCACGAGCAGGAATTCATAAAGCTGTTCGAGGAGTTCGACTATTCCGACGGCAATCCGATGCACAAATCCAAGGCGCAGGTGAAGGACGGCGTCCTGTGCCGCGATACCGAGGATCCGCAAAGATTTTTCCTGATTGCCGAATGGTCGGATATCGAGGAGCATGCCCGCATCCGCCGCATCCTCGCCAACGAGATCAGGCCTGAATTCATCAAGTACATTGAGGGTGGCAAGTTCGTGCCGAAATACGTTGAGGTGGTCTCATCGACTCCGGACGACATACTGAATAAAGCTGCGGCTAATGGGTAATTTGGCCGACCAAACGCCAGTCGGATACAACTAAACTGGCAGGCAGAGCGCGTTATCGACGAGAAGATTGTCATAGATGCAGCGGCGCCGGGCGAGCTTGAGCTCGCCGTTTATGCGCCGGAACAGGTCCTCATAGACGCCGACCTGGTGCAGCTTTGCTTCAGGGCGGTCGTACAGCACTTGGATGAGCGCATAGTTTGCGCGTGCGCTAACGTCGCGGTCGGTGCCTGCCGCAAGCACCTGCAGATTACCGATGATGTGCCGAAGATAGCGGGGCGCAAACATGGCCGTCTTCTCGAGCGCAAAGGCACGATCGTGGATCATCGCTTTGCCCTCGCAATAGATCAATCCGACCGGCAGCTGTTTGTCTGCATTCTCGCGTGAAATGACGACATAGAATGCATCGTCCGTGAACATCTCCACCCAGTCCATAAGTCGCTGCTCGTCGAGAGCTGCCGCATAGGCGGCATTGAAGTTATGGATTTCGTGGTGCAGCAGAAGCGCGGCGATGCGGCCATCGCTTCCGATCTGTTGCGACCCTTCGCTCATCCGCGCTTCTGTCACACACCCATTTCCTGCCGCCAGTGCTTGTACAGGGCGCGGATGGCTGATTCCGAGATCAAGGTCTCGGATGTGCCGGCCTCGGTGCCCGGATCGAGCTTTACCAGATGCCGTTTGTCCGGCACGCGGCGCATGCCGTCCTGCACAAACTTCATCGCCTCATTGTCCTCCAGTCCGAGGAAACCCGCGGGACCCATCAGGTTGCCTTGCCGCAGCCGATGCCGGGTCATCTCCTCGTCGTCGCCCTCAAATCCGAACATCGTCCACTTCATCAAAAACTCGTGCGGGCCGTTGGGAATGATTTGGCGAATGCCCAACGTATTCATCTCCCGTTGCACGATCAGATTGGGCCAGATCGTCGCCATGGTTACCGACCAGGGGCTGTCGAATTCCTCGACGAAATTCATGAAGCGCCCCTCGCGCAGTCGCATGCCTTCCTTGTAAGAGCGCATCTCCTTCTTCGCGTCCGCCGAGACCTTGCTCGTGTCGGATTTGGCGGAGGCCATGACCCCGTGCCGGCCGCTTCGGTCCGTGAGCATCAGCGAGCGATTGCCAGCGACCAGGAGCCCGAACGTCACCAGGAACGTGTGCAGCAACGTGGCGTGATACGGGTCCTTCAGGTTCTCGTGATAGAGCTTCCAGTTCCCGGGTAACGAATGGCGATAATGCCCGAGGACCTTGAGCTTGCGGCCATCGAAAGTCGCCTCGAACTCGCGCAGGATGTCGGGACCGAGATAATCCGCAAGCGATTCCATATCGGCACGGTAGGACGCGAACACCACGCCACGATGCATGGTGACGTTGAGCCTGGCGAGCCCATGCCTGCTTTGATCGAAATCGCGCGGCATGCCGCCCTTGCCGGCTACCCCGCGCTTGAAGGGGATGCCGATCAGATTGCCCTTCAGATCGTACGTCCACTGGTGGTACGGACAGATGAATTCGTTCGTGCTGCCGGAGAGCTCGCGACAGAATTCCGCGGCCCGGTGTGAACAGCGGTTCTCGACGACAGTGATCGAGCCATCCTTCGCGCGCGCCACGACGACCGGCGTGGGCCCGACATTGGAGCGGATGAAGTCGCCCGTATTGGGAATTTCTGCCTCGAGCGCGACGTAGTTCCAGGTGGGGCCGTGAAAAATGCGCTCGACCTCGCGTGCGTAGATCGCTTCATCGGTATAGACCCAGTCCGGAATCTCCGTCAGGTCACCCGGCCACACGTATTGGCGCTCGAGCAGCACCGGCTCGCGGGCGCTCGCATCCATTGCATTTGCAGCTCGCGTTTCTCCCGCGATCGTCTCTGTGCTCATGCCGGTTGCTGATTTGCGGCGGAATGCCTCAGTTTGACAGCCTTATATCCCCCGATCAGTATAGCCACGCAACAACAACATGCGATCACATTTTGCTGCGGGCCTTTGCCGCCGCCAAGCCGCTTGCGAAGGAGAGAGCCGATGAAACGCCGCACATTTGTTGGAGGGGCGGCACTGGGGGTGGTTGCAGGTGGACTCGCGACTCCCTCCGTCGGCGAGAGCCCTGCCACGGTTCGATGGCGCCTTGCCGCCAGCTGGCCGAAGAGCCTTGATACGATCTTCGGCTCGGTCGAAGACCTGTGCAAACGTGTCGGCCAGCTCACTGAGCAGAAGTTCATGATCCAGCCGTTTGCCGCGGCCGAGATCGTGCCGCCGCTGCAGGTCATGGACGCAACGCAGGCCGGCACCGTGGAATGCGGCCACACGCTTGCCGCCTTCTATATCGGCAAGAACCCCGCCTATGCATTCGATTCCGGCGTCGCTTTCGGATTGAACAACCGGCAGCAGAACGCATGGATGTATTACGGCGGCGGACTGGAGCTCCTGCGCGAGGTCTACCGCAAAAACGGCATGGTGCAGCTTCCGTGCGGCAATGTCGGCGTGCAGATGGGCGGCTTCTACCGCAAGGAGATCAACAACGTCGACGATCTGCGCGGGCTCAAATTCCGCATTGGCGGCCTTGGGGGTACAATTCTCGCCAAGCTTGGCGTGGTGCCGCAACAAATTCCGGCCGGCGACATTTACTCCGCTCTCGAGCGCGGGACCATCGATGCAGCGGAATGGATCGGGCCGTACGACGACGAGAAACTGGGCCTGCACAAGATCGCCAAGTACTATTACTACCCGGGCTGGTGGGAAGGCTCGGCGATGATCACGCTCGTGATCAACCAGCAACACTATGATGCGCTGCCGGCACTCTACAGGGATGCGCTCGACGCTGCCTGTGCGGAGCAGAACCTGTTGATGATGGCAAAATACGATGCAAAAAATCCGGAGGCGCTGATGCGGCTCGTTGCTGCCGGCGTGCAGCTGCGGCAGTTTCCGCGTCCGGTGCTCGACGCCTGCTACAAGGCAACATTCGACACTTACGATGAGCTTGCCGCGAAGAGTGAGGATTTCAAGACGATCTATGCCTCGTGGCGCAAGTTTCTCGCTGATTCCAACCTTTGGTTCCGCATCGCGGAAAGCAATCTCGACAGCTATCGCTACATCATGTCGGCACAGCAACGGTGAGGCGCGGCAGCAGTCGCCGCATCCTAAAGAGCTTCCGTCGTGAGCGATAACAGCGTGAGCCATGGGCAGGGCATCGGCGCCCGGGTGCGGCGCAAGGAGGACGCGCGGCATCTGCATGGCCGCGGCAGCTTTGTCTCCGACATGATGCTGCCCGGGCAGAGCGAAGTGGCATTTTTGCGCAGTCCGATTGCGCATGGGCGTATCCTGCAGATCACAAAACCGCCGGGCAGCGAAGGCTGCGTGTTCGTGCGCGCCGATCTCGACAATGTCGCCGATATCGTCGCCCCGAACACGGTGCCCGGCTATCGCATCTCGGCATGCCCGCCCCTTGCGCAAGGCAAAATCCGTTTCGTCGGCGAAGCTGTCGTCATGTGCATTGGCGCCACGCGCGCAGAAGCGGAGGATCTGTGCGAGCAGATAGGCCTCGAGATCGAGGAGCTTCCGCCGCTGGTTGATGCACACGGAGCGCGCGTGAACAAGGAGCTGCGCGTACACGACAAATGGGAGGACAATACTTTCCTCACCCTCAATTACGAGAGCGGATTTGCTGCGGAAAGCAAAAATGCACCGGTTGTGGTCAAGCGCGAGTTGTCGCTCTCCCGCCAGGCTATGGTGCCGCTTGAAGGCAAAGCGGTGCTCGCGCATTGGGACGAGCGCACCGACCAGCTCATGGTCTACACCTCGACCCAGGTGCCTCACATCATCCGGGTCGGCATTGCGCAGTTTCTCGGTCTCGATCAGGGGCGCGTGCGTGTCATCTCGCCCGACGTGGGAGGTGGCTTCGGATACAAATGTGTGCTGCACCCGGAGGAGCTGTGCGTCGCATGGCTGGCGGTGAGGTATCGGCGGCCGTTTCGTTACATCGAGGACCGGCGAGAGCATCTGGTGGCGGGTGCCAATTCGCGGCAGCATCACTACCGCCTCACTGCGTACGCCGATGCGCGCGGCCGGCTGAAGGCGCTCGACGCAGAGATTGTCATCGACGGGGGTGCCTATTCGAACTGGCCTTTCACAGTTGCGCTTGAGCCCGGACAGGCGACCGGCAATCTGCCCGGCCCGTACGATTTTCGCGGCTATCGCTGTCGCACCGAGTGCGTCGCAACCAACAAGCCGGGTTTTCTGCCATATCGCGGCGTCGCCCGTACTGGCGTCTGCTTCGCAATGGAGCTGATGATTGATGCGATTGCCCGGGAGGTGGGGCGCGATCCGTTTGATGTGCGCTGCGAGAACCTCGTCCCCGCGTCAGCGATGCCCTACAACAACATTTCGCGCAAGCACTACGACAGCGGCGACTACCCGCAGAGCCTGAAGCTCGCGCGCGAGAAGCTCGGCGCCAACGCGTGGCGGGAGCGCCAGAAGAAAGGCGAGCCTGATGGTCGCCTAATCGGCGTCGGCTTCGCCACCTATTGCGAGCAATCCGCGCACGGCACCAGCGTGTTTTCCGCCTGGGGGCTGCCGATCATTCCCGGGTATGATCAGGCGACCGTCCGGGTGACGCCGGATGGCGGCCTCGAGCTGCGCGTCGGCGTGCACTCCCATGGCCAGGGGATGGAAACCACGCTCGCGCAGATCGCGCACGAGATCACCGGAATCGATCTTGCCAACATTCGCGTGGTGCACGGCGATACCGGCGCCACGCCATATTCAACTGGCACTTATGCATCGCGCTCGATTGTCATGGCGGGAGGGGCCGTGGTGAACGCGTGCAATGCGCTTCTTCCGCGATTTGTTGCGATCGGCGCGCATTTGATGCAGTGCGCCGTGTCGACCGCGCGTTATGAGAAGGGCACAATCGTGGGGCCGCAGCGCTCGGTGAACCTGCGCGAAGTGGCGGAGGCGTGGTATTTGCGGCCCGAACGGCTGCCGCCCGACGTCGATCTCGGTGGCCTCGAGGCCACCGTCGGCTTCCGGCCCAAGGTGGACACGGGTGCGTTCTCCTATGCCTCGCATGCTGCCGTGGTCGCAGTGGACACCGACCTTGGCGATATTGAGATCCTGGATTACGTGATCGTGGAGGACTGCGGCACCCTGGTGAACCCGATGGTGGTCGATGGCCAGACCTTGGGGGGTGCCGCGCAGGGGATTGGCACGGCGCTCTACGAGGAAAGCCCGTTTGACCCGAACGGCCAGCCGCTCGCCTCGACCTTCGCGGATTATCTGCTGCCTGGTGCGACAGAGATTCCGGCGATGCGCATCTTTCACATGCAGACGCCGTCTCCCTATACAGCGTTCGGCATCAAAGGCATGGGTGAAGGTGGCGCCATTGCGCCGCCGGCTGTGATCTTCAACGCCGTGAATGATGCCTTGGCTCCTCTGGGGGTCGAGCTGACACGGACGCCGCTTACGCCGCGGCGGCTTCTCGAGGCGCTCGAGCGCGTCAAGCCGAGCTCACCCGCGAAGGTTGCGTCAGGATGAAGGCGGCGCGCTTTGAGTACATGCGCGCCGGCGACACGAACGAGGCGCTGCGCCTGCTTGAGCAAAACGACGGTCGCGCCAGACTGATCGCCGGCGCTCAGTCGCTTGCACCCATGCTCAACCTGCGCCTCGCCCGGCCGCAGCTACTGATTGACATTGCGCGCATCGAGTCCCTGCGCCGGATCGAGGATGCAGGGGGCAAATGGCGGATCGGTGCCGCCGTCACCCACGCGCAGCTGGAAGACCGCGCGCTCGACGGCGCAGCAATGCTCAGCGAGGTGGCCGGCTCGATTGCGTATCGCGCAATTCGCAATCGGGGTACGATCGGCGGCAGCCTCGCGCACGCGGATCCTGCCGCCGACTGGCCCGTCGCCTTGGCCGCACTGGGCGCAAGTATCAATTTGCGCAGCAGTAGGGGATTGCGCGGGATAAGCGCCGAGAGCTTCATTATCGGCGCTTTCACGACCGCGCTCGCAGGCGATGAGATCATCGAATCGGTCGAGGTACCGAAACTCTCGCCTGCAGGGCGGCACGCATATTGCAAGTTCTCGCGCAAGACCGGCGACTTTGCCGAAGCAAGCGCGGCTGTCGTGTTCGACCCGCGCGCACAAACCGCGTCCCTTTTCCTCGGCGCCTTGCGCAGCAAGCCTGTGGCGCTTGCGAACTTGGCCAACAGAGTTGCCGCGGAAGGGCAAGACGCCGCAACTCATGAGAACGTCATGGCGGCGCTCGCCGCAGCCTGTCCCGAGCTTGACGCCATCGAGCGGCGGATGGCGCGTGGCGTTATCAGGCGGGCTCTGCGCCAAGCCTTGCAGTCATGATGCCGATAAGCCTTACAGTAAATGGCCGTAGCACGACCGCCATGATCGAGCCGCGTACGCATCTCGCCGATTTTTTGCGCGAGCAGTGCCATCTCACTGGCACCCATCTCGGGTGTGAGCACGGCGTGTGCGGCGCCTGCACGGTGCTGCTGGATGGTGAGCCCGTGCGCTCCTGCATCACCTTTGCAATCGCCTGCGAGGGCCAGGAGGTGCGCACCATTGAGGGCTTCGACGCCGATCCAGCGATGGAACGGTTGCGCGAAGCTTTCTCTCGCGAGCATGCGCTGCAATGCGGCTTTTGCACCCCGGGCATGCTGATCTCGGCGCGCGATATCGTGCAGCGGCTGCCCGGAGCGGACGAGGACCGCATCCGCCGTGAGCTTTCTGGCAATCTCTGTCGCTGCACCGGATATCTGGGAATCGTGCGTGCGGTGCGCAGCGTCGCGGTTATGGAATCGACTGCTGCCTCGAGCGTGCAGAGGCAAACCCTCGCTGCAACGGCCATGCCCAGTTTCGTCGTGCGCACCGAACAAACGTCGGCGACCGAGCCGCCACGCGCCGAGCCTGAAGCAGCTACACCGCGCGAAAGGTGGTCCCATTTCGAGGAAAGCTTCGTGGTCAACCGTCCGCCGCGGGAAGTGTGGCGGCTCCTCGAGGATGTTCCGGCGGTTGCAGCTTGCCTCCCTGGCGCTCGCGTGACGGAGCACGATGGGCGCAGCGCCAAAGGCAACATGACCGTGAAACTCGGTCCGGTGACAGCCCAATTCGCAGGTTCTGCCGTGATCGAGCGCGAGGAGGATCGCATGCGCGGCGCAATCCGCGGCGCCGGGAGCGATCACGCGAGCGGCACGCGCACGCGCGGCGAAGTTTATTATCAAATCGTGCCGGAGAACGGTTGCACCCGCGTGTCGCTGGTCGTGCAATATAACGTGCAAGGAATGCTGGCACAGTTTTCCCGGCCCAGCCTCGTGCAGGATCTGGGACGCCGTCTGGTGCGGGAATTTGCGGCAAATCTTGACCGCCGCATGGGCGCCGAAGGGCCGAGTGTCGAGCCAAGCGCTCCGCTCAATGCGATGAAACTGCTCTGGCAAGTTCTCCTGGACCGGCTCCGCCGTCTGTTCAGGTTGTAGAGGCCTCGTCGGACGGGTGTGGGATTTTTGTCACGCCCCGGAGATCTTTTCGTCCCGCCACATTGGGGGGTCCGTTTCGTGCTTCGCTGTCACGTCGGGGCCACGCGAGTCGCGTGCGCGCAATTGCGTTGATACGCGCGGCTCATCGAGGGGGAAACGTTCCATATTGTTCGTTTGCGGTAGGGCGCGCCGCGCGCCTGCTGGACCTGTTGCGTGTACGAGAACCCGGTCGCATGGGCGTTCTCATCAGGCGAGGTCGATATGACACTTCCGTTCGAGCGCGATCCGCATAGTTCATCGCCGCCGGCACCCCCCCTACATCATTCCGATCGGCTGAGCTGGCTACGCCGTCATTGGCCGCTGGCAAGCATTACGGCTGCTGTATTCATCATGCTTGTATGGATGGGCGCGCTGATGTGCTTCGCACTCATATTTGCGCGCCGCATCTGAAAGCCCCACGACAGTGGCATACGGCATCAAAGGACCTTTTTGCGCAAATAGGCGCTGATCCAGTCGCCGGCCCAGATCAGGACAATGATCACCAGAATGCAAGCCGCGGTCTCGTGATATTTGAACAACTTCATTGTTTTGATGAGCGAGAAGCCAAGCCCGCCGGCTCCGACGAGCCCAAGCACGGTGGCGGAGCGAATGCTCACGTCGAAGCGGTAGAGAATATAGCCGACCACCGCAGGCAGGATCTGCGGCAGGATGGCGAACATGATGACCTGCATGCGCTTTGCGCCAGCAGCCTGCATGGCCTCAACTTGGCCGCGGTCAACATGCTCGATCTCTTCGGCCACGAATTTCGCCAGCATGCCGGTGGCGTGCAGCGCGATTGCGAGCACGCCAGGAAACGGGCCAAGCCCGACGGCGCTGACCAGAATGAGCGCGTAGATCAGCTCGTTGATGCTGCGCAACAGGTTGAGGAAAACGCGGGCGAGGAAGTAGATCACGAGATGCGGCGTGGTGTTGTGGGCGGCAAGCAGCGCGAGCGGCGCCGACGCGAGAACGGCCAGCAGCGTGCCCCAGGCCGCGATCTGCACGGTTTCTATTGCGGGCTCGATGAGCAATGTAAAAAAGGACAGCTCAGGCGGGAACATGCGGACGAAGAAGTCGATCATGTTCGGAATGCCCTCGACGAGGGCGGCAGGACTGAGCTTGATGCGTGCTGCACTGGCCCACAGAACGACGATGAGCAGCGCGGCGAGACCTAGCCGAATGATGAATTTGCGCTGACGATGGGCGGCCTCGCGTGCCAGCGCGCCCTCGACCGCAATCGCCAGGGAATCAGCCAAGCTCCGCCTCCTTGCGCTGGGCATAGATGCGCTCGATTACGTCAGCCGTCAGCTCTTCGGGCCGACCATCGAAGATCACCTCGCCGCGGGCGAGACCGATAATGCGTTCGGCATACTCGCGCGCAAAATCGATCTGATGCAGGTTGCAGATGACGCTGATGCCCAGCCGCTGCGAGATGTCCTTGAGATATCTGAGGACCTGGCGCGCGATCTTCGGGTCGAGGCTTGCGACCGGCTCGTCGGCGAGGATCAGGCTCGGCCGCTGGGCGAGGGCCCGGGCGATCCCTACGCGCTGCTGCTCGCCGCCGCTCAACGTGTCGGCGCGCTGGAATGCCTTGTGCCCCAACGCCACCATTTCCAGAGCTTCGAGCGCGATGGCGCGGTCCTCGCGGGTGAAGCTGTAGAACAGGCTCCGCCACGCCGACCGGTACGACAGCCGTCCTGACAGCACGTTCATGAGCACGGAAAGGCGCGGCACGAGGTTGAACTGCTGAAATACCATGCCAATGCCCTGGCGAATCCTGCGCAGATCACGCGCGGCTCCCGTCACCTCCCGGCCATTCACGAAGACCTGCCCGGAATTCGGGATGGCAAGATGATTGATGCAACGCATGAGCGTCGACTTGCCGGCGCCGCTCGGTCCCAGCACGACGACGAATTCTCCGCGCTTGACCGCGAAGCTTACGTTATTGACGGCGGCGACATTGCCGCGTGCAAAGGACTTCGAAACGTTCGCAAGGACGACGACAGGCTGCTGCGCGCTTTGTGCAGCAACCGTCTCGAGATCGGGGAGTTTTTCCGAGGTGTCGAGTGCAGCCGTCACGGAATGCCCTGCATATTCATTTCACGATACGTTTGCGCACAAACGCAGATGCCTGATCAATGATGGTCACAAGAGCCAGGATGACAAGGAGGATCGCGGCTGTGGCGCGAAACTCATAAAGCCGGATGGTAGTGACCAGCTCGAAGCCAATTCCGCCGGCACCGATCATGCCCAGCACCGTCGCGGATCGCACCCCTACCTCGAACCAATAGAGATTGTATGAGACGATTTGCGGCATCACCTGCGGAAGCACGGCAAAGAGGATCGTCTGTATGTGGCCTGCTCCGGTAGCGCGCATCGCCTCGAGCGGCTTGGTATCGATGTTCTCGATAGCTTCGGCATAAAGGCGCCCGAGGATGCCGCCGAAATTCACTCCCAGGGCGAGCGCGCCTGGAAACGGTCCGAGGCCAACGGCGGCAACGAAAAAAACCGCCCAGATCAGCTCGGAAATGCTGCGCAGCACGTTGAGAATGGTGCCTGCCGTACCTCTCAGAATACGCGAAGACGTAAGATTCCGCGCCGCGAGCGCCCCGAGTGGAAAACCGATGATAGTGGCGAGGACAATTCCCCAGATCGCGATGCAAATGGTGTCGAGCGTGGGACCCCAAAGATCGTCAAGCACGCGCCAATCTGGCGGCACCATACGCGCCAGATAATTGCCAATCACGGGTAACGCGTGCGCAAGCGCGCCGGCGCTCAGCTCGAGACTATTTGCGCTCCAGCCCAGGAACGCCGCTGCAAGGACGAGCGCGGCAATGAATTTGGCCCGGCTGGCCAGCAACGTCCCATTAGTCGCGGCCAATCGCATCGCGATGGCTAGCCCGCCCGCTCTCCGATGTCATGGCCCGCGAAGGCGGGCCATCCAGTATTCAACGTATGTGCGATGAGCGAATTGATAGCCGGTTGAGCATCCTGAGAATACTGGATCGCCCGCATGCGCGGGCGATGACAGGCCGGAGAGACCACGCTCACCTCACTTCATCTTCGTGAGATCGAGGTTCAACGTCTTGGCGATGCCGCGGATGATGTCGTAGGTCTGGTCGTTGGCGGGGGCAAAGCGCGCCACGGTGCCCATCTCGCCGAACGTCAGATTCCTGATCCCATAGAACGCGTCGGCGATCCTGGTCTTCATCGGCTGCGCTATGGCCTTGCGGTAGAACAAGGGATCATTGGGAATGGCAGGCGATGTCCAGATCACCTTGATCTTGCTGCAGTCGACGAGTTTCTTGTCACAGGCGCCCTGGAAAATACGATCAGCAACGGCGGCGGCATCCACTTTGCCTTCGGCAACTGCGATGATGCTCGCATCGTGCCCGCCCGAATAGATCACCTTCTTGAGGTCCTTCTCGGGAACAATCTTGGCGTCGATCATGGCGGCCGAAGGCATCAGCGAGCCCGATGTGGAGCTCGGATCGACGAATGCGAACGTATGGCCACGCAATGATTCGAGCGAAGTGAGATCGGCTGCATCACTGCGCGCGATAATGATCGAATGATAATCCGGCGTTCCACTTTTTGCTGTCACGGTGATCGCGAATGCCTCGACCGGAGCCTGGGTGGTCGCAAGCACATATCCAAAGGCGCCCATCAGCGCGACGTCGATTTTGTTGCTGCGCAGCGCCTCGATGGTCGCATTGTAATCGGAGCCGACGAAGACCTCGGTTTTCATGTTCAGGCTCTTGCCCACCTGGTCCATGACGTCTTTTGATTGGCGCACCACTGCACGCGCATCTTCCGCAGGTATCAGGCCCACCTTGAGCACGCCCGGTTCTGACAGGCCGTCAGATTGAGCGGCAGCGCCGCTTACGGCTCCGCCAAGCACCAAGAGAGCAATAGCAAGGGCCTGCGATATTGTGGGCATGTTCCTTCCCCTCGTTGTTATGGTTGCGTCGGATTGGCGCGGGCGCGCGGGTTCAAGCGCCGACAAGGCATCATAACACAGTTGGCACGACCGCAAATCCGTTGGCTGGCAGTTTCAGGCATCGGGTGTTACGTTGATCCGCGACAGAGCGGCGCATCGAGAAGAGCCGCGGGAAACGCAACATGATCGGTCGTTCGACATCGGATATCTCACTGAACGGGGTGCGCTACCGCTGGCCGGATCGACCGGTCGTGGTCGTCTGCAACGATGGCGGCGATCCCGCCTATATTGATGCGGCATTGCGCGAAGGCGCTATTCCAACCATTGCGCGTTTTATGAAGACCGGGTTCTCGAGCATTGCCCAATGTGTCATCCCGAGCTTCACCTGTCCGAACAACGTCTCGATCGTGACCGGCAGTCCGCCGTCCGTGCATGGCATTTCCGGAAATTTTTATCTGCAGCCCGAAACCGGCAAGGCGGTGGTGATGACAGGGCCGGAGCTGATGCGCTCTAGCACTATTCTGGCCGAGTTCTCGCGGCATGGAGCGAAAGTCGCGTCCGTCACCGCCAAGGACAAGCTTCGCCAGCAGCTCGGCAAGGACATGGATATAGCGGGAGGCAGCATCAACTTCTCTTCCGAGAAGGCCGACCGGTGCACGAAAGCGGAGCACGGCATCGATAACGTGCTTGAGCTTGTCGGCATGCCGCTGCCGGACATGTATTCTCCTGAGCTCTCGCTGTTTGTGCTCGAAGCCGGCATCAAGCTCCTCGAAACGGCAAAGCCGCTGATCATGTATCTGTCCCTCACCGATTACATCCAGCACAAATACGCGCCGGGAGAATCGGAAGCGACCCGCTACTATCGCAACATCGATGGCATGCTCGAACGGCTCGATGCGCTGGGTGCAGTGATCGGGCTCATTGCCGATCATGGCATGTGCGACAAATCCAATCCGGACGGTTCGCGGCGAATCGTGTGGCTGCAGGATGCGCTCGACCGCGAGCTGGGCAAGGACACGACGATCGTGATTTGCCCGATCACGGACTATTTCGTGGCGCATCATGGCTCACTGGGAAGCTTCGTGCGGGTTTATTGCCGCGGCGCATCCCCGCAATCGGTCATGGACATCGCGCGCGGGCTGCCGGGCATTGAAGCGGTGTACGACAAGGCATCGGCAGCGCGCCATTTTCAGCTGCCGGTGGATCGGGAAGGGGACGTGGTCGTGATCAGCGATGCCAAATCGTGCATCGGGACGACACCTTCCGCGCACGACCTTTCCGGACTCGAAGGGCATGCCCTGCGCACCCATGGTGGGCTCGCGGAGAGCTGGGTGCCATTCATTCTCAATTATCCGCTCAACGAAACCTATGCGGAGCGGGCGGCGCGCGGAGATCTGCGCAGCTTTCATATTTTTGACTTCGCCATCAACGGCGTGCGCACTGGCCGTGAGCGCACCCGGACAAACCTGGCCGAGGGAGCGGTTGCATGACCCGCGCCGGCAAGGCAGCGGTCTACGAGGCCCCCAACACGCCCTTTGTTATCAAGGAATATCCGCTGCGCCCCGTCAAAGCCGACGAGGTGCTGGTGCGCGTGAGCATGTCGACCATCTGCCGCTCGGACATCCACTCCTATGAAGGCAAGCGGCCCAATCCCCACCCGGGCATTCTGGGGCACGAAATCATCGGCACGATTGTCGAGCTCGGGAAAAACATCTCCAAAGACATGCGGGGTGATCCCCTCAAGACGGGCGACCGCATCACCTGGTCGGAATATTTCTATCAGGGCGAGTGCTACTACCGCGAAATCCATGACATGCCGCAGAAGTGCCACGGCGTGCGCAAGTACGGGCACGACCTGGTAGCCGACGACCCGCATTTTCTCGGGGGCTTTGCCGAGTACTGTTACATTCTCCCCGGCACTTGGATTCTGAAGCTGCCGGATGAGCTGAGCGATGAGGAAGCGACTCCGATCAATTGCGGCGTGGCGACCATGGCTTGCGTCACCGAAGCAGCGGAAATTGCTCTCGGTGATGCGGTCGTAGTGCAGGGTCTCGGGCTTCTAGGGCTCTACGGCTGCGCCATGGCGAAGGCGCGCGGCGCCCGGCTCGTGATCGGGCTTGATTCCGTCGCTGGCCGCCTCGCAGTCGCGAAGAAATTCGGTGCCGACCAGGTGTTTGATGTAGCTCGCATGAAGCCGCAGGAGGTGGTCGCAGGCGTACGCAGGCTCTGCACGCCGGATGGCGCCGACACCGTAATCGAAGTATGCGGCGTGCCCGACGTAATCCCGCAAGGCCTTGAAATGCTGCGTATCGGCGGGCGGTACGTGCTCGCCGGCCTCGTCAGCCCGAACGCCAACGTCACCATTGACGCGAACATGCTGGTGAAGAAATGGATCAGGATGCGCGGTATCCATAATTATCATCCGCGCCACCTCATTGCCGCACTGGACTTCGTCAGCAGCAATCGCGGCCGATTTCCATTCAAGGAGATCGTTGACTCCAGGTTCTCCCTCGCCGACCTCGGCCTCGCTTTCAAGCGCGCGTCCGAGCGTAGCGTGCTGCGGGCGGCCATCGTGCCCTGATGCAGGCACCGCAGCTCAATTTCAGGCCCAAGGGGCTCTATATCGGCGGTAAGTGGGTTGATCCCGTCGCCGCCAAAAGTTTCGAATCCCTCAACCCGTCAACCCGCGAAAAGCTCGTCGATCTGCCGCTCGCAGGCGAACAGGACGTGGATCGCGCGGTGAAGGCCGCAAAAACCGCATTTGCCGACTGGTCGCGTGTGCCGACGCGCGAGCGGGCACGCGCGCTCGAGCAACTCGCAAGCCGCATCAACCAGCATGCCGAAGAGCTGGCTCTCATGGACAGCCTCGATTCCGGCAACGCCATTACCGGCATGCGCGGCGACATGAGCTGGACCGCAGATTCGCTCAACTATTTCGCGGGCCTGATTACGGAGATCAAAGGCGAGACCTCCTCGCAAGGGCCGCGCCACCTCAATCTTACGAGACGCCAACCGTATGGCGTGGTCGCCAAGATCAATCCTTTCAATCACCCGTTCCGGTTCTGCGCCGAGAAAGCGGCGGCGCCGCTCGCCGCCGGCAATTGCGTCGTGATCAAGGGGTCCGAGCAGGCGCCGCTGTCGAGTCTGCGGCTGGGCGAGTTATGCGAGGGCATTTTTCCGCCGGGGGTGGTGAACATCATCACCGGTGATGGCGCGGTGGGCTCCGCACTGGTGCGGCATCCCGACATCCAACGCGTCGGGTTTGTAGGGTCGGTCCCGACCGGCCGTGCCATTGCGCGGGATGCGGCTGATGGATTGAAAAAAGTGACGCTGGAGCTTGGCGGCAAGAATCCCATCATCATCTTCCCCGATGCCGATCCGAAGAAGGCAGCGGCCGCCGCCATCAAAGGCATGAACATGAACCGGCAGGGTCAGTCCTGCAGCTCGACATCGCGCGTGTTCGTGCATGCGTCGCTGCATGGGCCCGTGCTCGAAGAGCTCGTGCGGCTCGCGGAAGCTTTGCCGGTCGGCATGCCGTGGATCGATAAAAACGAGCTGGGACCGATCGTTTCCCAGCGACAGTTCGATCGCGTGATGTCCTTCATCCGGTCGGGGGTCGATGAGGGGGCAAAACTGACTACCGGCGGCGGTCAGCCGAAGGACGCGACGCTGCAGAGAGGCTGGTTCATCGCGCCGACCGTCTTCGATGGAGTCACGCCGGAGATGCGCATCGGCAAGCAAGAGATTTTCGGGCCGGTCATGTCGGTGATGCCCTGGACTAACGAGCAGGAAATGCTCCAGCAGGCCAATGCGCTGGAATACGGGTTAACGGCGGCGATTATCACCAATGACTTGAGCAGGGCCATGGAAACCGCAGAACGGGTTGAAGCGGGGTACGTCTGGATTAATTCGACGGGGCGCTATCTCGGCGCCGCCTACGGCGGCTGGAAGCAGAGCGGCATCGGCCAGGAGGAGTGCTTCGACGAGTTGTTGAGCTATACGCAGATCAAGAACATCAACATGCGTTGGTAGCGGCCGTTCAGAATTGTTCCCGGTTCCAACAAAATTTCAATCGGGAACATTTCCCCAGGGTCCTCGGTTGCCTCCCGGTAGGTCAATCAGGAGGAAGGAACGCCTATGAAAACCACTCTCGTTGCAACGGCGGCTGCCGCGCTTGTGTCGCTTTCCGCCGTACCCACGAGTGCCGGCCAGATGCAGATGGCGCAGGCCGATATTCGGGTCGGTCCTCCCGGCGTGACCGTGGAGGAACGTCGCGCCCCCGGTCCTGTGATCGAGGAGCGGCATCATCGCCCGGGCGTGGTCATCGAAGAGACCGAAGGCCGCCGGCGCGATTGCGTAACGCGTTCGGAAAGCACGACTCAAAACGGCGTCACCGTGACCGAGAAGGAGCGCGAGTGCGTCAGGTAGTTATGTAAACTGTGCATTAAGCAAGTAAGTGCTCAAGAAAATGGCTCCCGCATGGGAGCCATTTTCATTTGGTTTTGTCATGCACCGGGCGGACCTCAACCGGACAACCCGCCGCGATCTTCAGCATGGCAAGGCCCCGCGCATCGAGCGGCAGCGTTCCAGCACGCACTCCTTCGCTGATCCGCACCCAGGCGCGCAGCGGGGCGGCGTGGCGGGCATCGAGTTCAACGATTGCATCTTCGGCCAGATCGAGGATTTTCGCATCGGCGGGATTGAGTCGGCACACGCGGCGCCTGCTCACCGCGCCGGCCTCAAATACATCGTTATCGAGTGCGGTGAAAAGCGGTTGACGGCCCTCACGCAGCTGTTTGCGGCGCGACACAGTGGCGAGCGGGTCGAATTGACCGGAGGGTTGTAGCGCCAGGCCGTAAATGTCGGCTGCTGCCTCGGTGGAAACATATCCCTCGCTCACATCGAGCGCCACGCGCTCGGGATCGCGCTCGAGCGGATCGTCGTAGCCGCCGCCGCCCGCCGATCTGATGACAATCAGGCTGCCTTGCTCCAACGGATGGCCTGCGACTTTTCCCGGCGTATCGAATTGCTCGATTTTGCCTTTACGATCGATCCACGCGCCGACGGTTGCGCCCGAGCGGCCGCCGAGCACGCCAAATGCCGGCAACAGGGCGCCATCGGACAAAAGCGAGTAGCGTCCGCCCGCCACCAAAACGCGCAACACGCGCTGCATGGAAAGTCCGCCGCGGCTCGCCCCCGCACCGCCCGAGTCCGTGCATAGGCGTGAGCTCTCCACGAGAAGCGGCAGGCGCGTCTCGATCACTTCCGTCGATTGCACCGTGACCAGGTCACCCCAATCGATGCTCGCCATAGCGCTCGGGCCATCATCCTCCTTGAATGCGCCATTCCCGCCGGCGGACCATTCATAGTGCACCCATTCCCGTCCGGACGTAACATCAAAGCCGCCGATGAGGTTGTGAAACGAAGTGCGGCACAGATCGCCTGCCACCTTGTCCGGCACGATCTGAGAGAGCGCACCGATCATCGTGGCGATGACGCGCTTGCGAATCTCCCCGTGCGAGCCGGCGGGAGCAGGGCGTTGCACATTGACGATGCTCGCGGGCGGGGCGATGACTTGTATCGGGCGGAACGAGCCCTGGTTCAGGGGCGCTTGTGGATCGAACACCGACTTCATGGTGATGAAAACCGCTGCCGCCGAGACTGCCGCCGTGGAGTTCACCGGAAAAGGCACCTGCGGCGACGCGCCGGTGAAATCCGCGGTCATGGCATCGCCGCTGACAGTGAGCGCAAGCGGCAGCAGCAGCGGCTCGAAATTGCCGCCGATGAAGGTCTCCAGATAATCCTCGTAGTGATACGTCCCATCCGGGAGCGCGCCAATGCACGCACGCATCCTTGCCTCGGCGCGATCGAGGTCGCAGCGCACGGCCTCCAGCAGCGTGTCCACCCCGTATCGTCCGCAGATCTCGTGTATGCGCTTTTCCGCCACACGGCAGGCGGAGAGACTTGCCTGGAAATCCCCGAGCCGTTCCTCCGGCACGCGCATGTTTGCAAGCAGCAGATCGAGGGCCGCTTCGTTGATCTGCCCGTCTTGCAGGATCTTGATAGGGGGAATGCGAATGCCCTCCTGATAGATTTCCGTAGCCTTCCCCGACATGCTGCCCGGCACCATGCCGCCCACGTCCGCCCAATGCGCTCGCACCGCCAGAAAGAAGATCAGCCGATTCTCGCGGAAAACCGGAAAAATGATGGTTACATCGTTGAGATGCGTGCCGCCCGCATAGGGATCGTTCGCCAGAATGGCGTCGCCGGGCGCGAGGTCTTTTCCGATTTTCTCCATTGCCGAGCGCACCGTCCACGGAAGCGGCACCACGTGGGAGCCGATATCTTCCGATTGCGCGACCACCTGGCTGTCGGGTGCAAACAGCCCGCAGGAGAAATCCTTGGCATCGTAGATCGCGACCGAGCTTGCGGTGCGGGACACGGTGGCGCGCATCTCGCGTACGGTAGAAACCAGCGCCTGCGTCAGCACTTCGAGCGTGATCGGGTCGAGTGTTTGAGTCATGTCAGGCCCGACGCATCGCAATACAGCCGGTGCGATCCAGTATTGCTGTCCATTCGGGAGGGACCGCGGTGGTCGAGCTCGACTCTTCGATGAGCGCGGGACCGTGCAAGGCTTCGCCGACCGGAAGCCGATCGCGGTCAAAAACCTGCACTTGCTGCTCCAATCCATTGAAGATGCCGAACCGCGTGCCGGTACACGCGGATCGGAGCGTGCGCGCAGAAGCATCGATTGCAGGCAGCGCGGGTTTCTCAGAGAACCCGAACGCGGCAATCCGGTAGCTGACGATCTCGATGGCCCGCCCTGTGGCCGCGCCATATCGGGCCGCGTAAACATCATTGAATGCGCGCTCGATGACAGCCACGCTTTGCACGTCGAGCGAGACGGGTACCGACAGCTCGAACGACTGGCCGACATAGCGCATGTCGAGACTGGCGACGTAACGCCGCTTCTCTTCAGGAAAATCCGCCAGCTCGGCTTCGCCGTGGCGTACGAGCTCCTGCAGGCTCGCGCGTATATCCGAGATGCGCAGTCCCGCTGTCGGGGAAACGCGCGTGCGCACAAAATCGCGTCGCACATCCGCAAGAAGGAGGCCGAGCGCGGAAAAATTGCCCGGCATCGGCGGGATCATGACGCTAGGCATCCGCAGCTCATCAGCGACAGCAGCGGCGTGCAGTGGACCGGCGCCACCGAATGCGATCAGCGTAAAATCCCGAGGATCGATGCCCCGCATCACCGAGATTTCCTTTATGGCGCCCGCGAGCGAGACTGTGGCCAGCCGCAAAATGCCCTCCGCCATGGCGATTGTGCTCAAGCCCAGGCAGTCGGCCAGTCTGCTCACCGCCGTATTCGCGGCATTCGGATCAAGCACGATTTTTGCCCCGAGGCGCCGTTCAATCCCAAGGCGACCAAGCACCACATTCGCATCAGTGATGGTGGGCTCGGTCCCGCCACGCCCGTAGCAGGCTGGTCCCGGCAGCGCGCCGGCCGAGCGCGGCCCCACTGAAAGGAAGCCGCTGGCGCTGGCTGCAATGCTCCCGCCACCCACGCCAATTGAGTTGATGTCAATCTGCCGCAACTTGAGCGGAAGGCCGCCGACTTTACCCTCCGTGGTCATGGCGTATTCGCCGCCGCGCACGAGGCAGACATCTGCGGAGGTGCCGCCCATGTCGCAGGTGATCACGTTGGGATATCCCGCCGCGCCGCCGATGTGGCTGGCCGCAATCACGCCTGCTGCGGGACCCGACAACATCGACAGCACCGGCAGCGCTTCGACGCGCGTCGCAGGAAGCGAGCCTCCGTTGGAGGTCATGATGGAGAGCGGTGCCGAACAGCCCGTTGCCAAGAGCTTTTCACGCAAAAGGCCCAGATATCCCTTCATACGCGGCGCCACATAAGCGTTCAGCGCAGCCGTGGAAAAGCGCTCGTATTCGCGGAATTCGGGCAGCACCGCGGACGAGGTGGTGATGGTTGCCGAGGGAAGTCGTTTGGCGATGCGCACTGCGCAGCGACGCTCGTGCTCGGGATTCGCATAGGCGTGTAGAAAGCAAATGGCGACTGCCTCGATCTTTTCCCCCGCGAGTCGCTCGGCGATGGCCGCTACTTGCGACTCGTCGAGCGACTTGACCACCGAGCCGTCCGCGCGCAGGCGTTCATTGACCTCAATGCACCGGCTGCGGGGCACGAGCAGGCGGGGAGGGCGAGCCTTGATGTTGTACATTGCCGTACGGTTGCCGCGGCCGACGACCAAAACGTCTTTGTGCCCGGCCGTGAGCAGCACCGCGAGACGCGCGCCGTTGCGCTCGAGCGCGGTGTTCGTCGCAACCGTCGTGCCATGCACGATGCGCTGCAACTCTCTCGGCTCGACGCCGAGCTGCGCAATGCCGTCGAGAATGCCTTCGGACTGATCATTCGGCGTGGAAGGCGTCTTGCCCAGACGCAGCGTGCCCGAGGCGACATCGAACAGCACCAGATCGGTGAAAGTGCCGCCTACATCGACGCCAAGCCAGAGCATGCCTTCATTCATCAGCGGCCGGTGAAGGCGGGTCTGCGCTTTTGCACAAAGGCCTGCGTCGCTTCCCGATAATCGGCGCTTTCCATGGCGCGATCGATGTGCTCGGCGATCCGCGTTCGCCGTGCGTCCGCCGAGCCGGTTGCAAGCGCCTCGAGCACGAATTTATGGCCGCTAAGCGAGAGCGGCGCGTTGCTTGCGATTTCTTCGGCAAGCGCACGCGCCTGCGCAGCGGCATCCGACGCGACCAGATCGATCAGCCGCAGGGACGCGCATTCTTCGCTGCTAAAATGGCGGCCACAATAAAGCACGCGCTTGGCATTCGCGAGCCCCACCTGACGATACAGGAGCTCGCATTCGACCTTGCCGTACACGATCCCCAGCCGCGCAGCGGGGATTCCCATTCGCGTGCTTGCGTCGCCTACGCGCAAATCGCAGGCGAGCGCGAGGCTGCAGCCCCCGCCCAACGCGTAGCCGGACACCGCCGCGATGGTTGGCCTGGCGCAATCACGTAAGGTAAGCAGCGCGGCGTCGGCGCACGCTTCGTAGCGCCGCCCCGATTCGATATCGGCACGCACGCTGGAAAATTCACTGATGTCGGCTCCGGCGCTGAAATGTTCCCCATTACCCCTGAGAATAACCGCTCGCATGTCGTCCGTCGCGCTCAGCCGGGAAAAGATGGTGCCGAGCTCGCGCCACATGGCGAGGCTGATTGCATTGCGGACGCGCGGCCGATTGAGCGTAACCGTCGCAATGCCGCGATCTGTTGAGATCAGGATGTTCGACTCTTTGCTCACGCTTCCTCCCTGCCCGACGCGATGAAAAGGCAATGAGCGTGCACTCCCTCCGCGGCGCAGTAGACTTCGCGGGATGCAATCGACTGGCTCTGCGCGACGAATTCGAGCGAGCCTGCAATCCACGCTGCGAACATGCCGCAGAGCTTGCGCCGCATGTTGGGCGGCCTGCCGGTCACGAAAACCGAGTGCGTCACCTGCACTGACGCACACCCGCTGCGACCATCAAGCTCGAGCACTTCGAACTGACCCCAGCCGCGCTGTGACAGCCGCCGCATATAATGGCGAAACACGTCCTCGCTCGTAAGCTTGTGGTGCTTCGCCTCGTGCTCACACCATGCATATGCGGAGCGCCGACCTGCAGGCGCAAGTATGTGTGCGAGACGCTCCGGCCCGAGCTCCGCTTCCACAGCGAAATGATTGTTCAGAAAGAAATGCTGCGGCACAAGGATCATGGGCAGATCGTCCACGAACCAGCGGCCGGTCGCGTTATCAACTTCAATATCGACCGCAGGCTTCCCCACGCTCAGCACCGCCACACCTGACGCAGGAGCTCCAACCAGTTCTCACCCATGACCCGGCGGATGCGGCGCTCCGGCCAGCCGCATTTCTCCATCGCGGCCGTCAAGTTCGGCATCTCGCCGATTGTGCGCAAGCCTTGCGGATTGATCACTTCGCCAAAGCGCGTGAGCTCGCGGCCATATCCCTTGTCGTGAGTGATCCAGTCGAAGAAGTCTTGGCCATAGCCCTGCGTGAAATCCGTTCCGATGCCGACCCTCTCCTCGCCGCAGATATTGATCACGTATTCGATGGCTTCGACGTAATCCTCCACGCTAGAGGCGCTGCCGCGTTTGAGGAACGGCGGAAACATGGTCACGCCGACAAAACCGTCGTGCTCGGCGATGAAGCGCAGCTGCGCATCGCTCTTGTTGCGCGGATGCTCCTTGAGTCCCGCCGGCAGGCAATGGGAATAGGCGACCGGCTGCCTGGAGGCGAGGATCACGTCTTCGCTGGTTTTTGGCCCCACGTGGGAGAGGTCGCACAGAATGCCGAGGCGGTTCATCTCGGCAATCACCTCGCGGCCGAAATCGGAGAGGCCCCGGTCCTTCGTTTCATAGCAGCCGGTGCCCACGAGATTCGTGGTGTTGTAGGCGATCTGCATGATGCCCACGCCCAACTCCTTGAACAGGTCGAGATAGCCGAGTTGATCCTCGATGCCCGAGAGGTTCTGCCAACCCAGAATGATTCCGGTCTTGTTCTCCGCCTTGGCGCGTCGGATGTCCTCCGTGCTGTAGACCTGGATGATGAGATCGCCATGCTCGCGAAACCATGCCTTCCACCGCATGACGTTGCGCATGCATTCGGTGAAATTCTCCCACACGCAGCAGGTGCAGTTAGCGGCGGTGAGTCGGCCGCGGCGCATGTCCTCAAACACCTCGCGTCCGAACTTCGAGATGATCAGACCGTCGATGATGATGCTGTCGTCGTGCAGGCTCATGCGTCAGGGATCGTTCGAACGTACGCCCACTATGCCATTGACTGCCGACTCGTCATAGCGTCCCGGCGACATGCCTGTCGTTGCCTCATCGGACCACTGTTCGCTAGAACCGGCCTCAACGTTTCAGTTCGAGGAGAGCGCAATGGGATTTTCCAGAGGCGGCGTAAGCGTATTGGCGGCCGGTCTCCTGGCCGGGGCAGCGATCCTGCCGCAGGTCTCGCTCGCGAAAGATACCGTGAAGATTGCGTGGATCGGTCCGTTGACTGGCGCGCTTTCCCAGCATGGTATCGGCGGGCGCAATTCGGCTGAGCTTGCGGTCAAGCTCAAGAACGGCGATCCCGCCACCAAGTACAATTACGAGCTTGTCGCGCTCGACGACGAGTGCAAGCCCAATGTCGGGGTTCAGGTGGCGACGCGCGCAGGCTCCGACCGCTCGATCATTGCGGCGATACCCCATTATTGCTCCGCGACTGCGATTGCGGCCGTCGAGATCTACAACCGTTTCAAGCTCCCCATGGTGGTCTGGGCAGCCGTGCTCCCCGAGATCACGTATGGCAAGAAGCTTCCGGAAATCCATCGCGTCAGCGGCACGCTCATCGGCCAGAACCGGGTCGGCGCCAAATTCATGGCCGATCTCGGCTACAAGCGCTTTGTTTCATTCGCGGATACCACCGACTATGGCAAGTCGATGGACAAATATTTCACTCAGTTCACGTTGGAGAACGGCGGAGAGGTGATCGGCAAATTTGGGGTTCCTCCCGACCAGCAGGATCTCAGCGCCGAGCTCACCCAGATCAAGGAGCTCAATCCCGACGTCATCTTCTTCGGGGGGCTCACGCCGCTGGGCACGCGATTGCGAACCCAGATGATGAAGTTCGGCATGGACCAGCTGATGGAAGGCCAGTCGGGGATCATTGGGGAAGCATTCATCAACGCGGTGGGCCCGGAGCTTGCCGAAGGCGTGATCACGTTCTTCGACAGCCCGCGCATCGAGCGCACCGAGGCGGGCAGGGACTTTATGAAGAAATACGCGGAGGCGGGATACAAGGAACCGTACGAAGCCTATGGGCCATTCTCCTTTGCGGCGACCAATCTGGTCATGGACACCATCGAAAAGACCGGCCCGGATCGTGCCAAGGTGACTGAAGGCCTTGGCCATGTGAACGACTATGCTTCCGCCGTGGGTCCCATTACCTTCGACGACCACGGCCAGAATATCACCCCGCTCACCACAAAATTCGTGGTGCAGGACGGCAAATGGACCGTGTGGGAGGACAGCGAGTACGCGAGCGGAAAACGCAAGCTCGCCCGGCTGAAATAACCAGCCTGCATGCGCGCAGCGACATGAGGGGACCGTTTCTCCGGATATCGCTGCGTCCGGTTACGTGAACGCATATGGATATCGTTGCCCAACATCTGCTCAACGGGCTGATGCAGGGCACGATGTACGGCCTCGTCGCTATGGGCTTCACGCTGTTTTTCGGCGTGATGAACGTCATCAAATTCTCGCATGGCGACGTCCTCACCTTCGGAGCATTCGGCGCCCTGCTCGCGGCCGCACTCGCGCAGTCGGCCGGAATGGGCGCGTGGGCGCAGATTTTTGCCATGTTCGCGGTCGCGGTGCTTGTCTCCGCCCTCGTCGGTACCGAGATTGCGCGGTTCTTTGTGCTGCCGCTGCGTCATTCGCCGACGCTGAACATCCTGCTGCTCACCATGATGCTGGGCACCATCATCCGCGAATGCCTGCGCCTCTTCTACCCGAATGGCGGCAACCCGCAGCGCTTCCCGGCATTGCTGCCACCGGGCGGCATCAGCTTCGGCCGCGTGTTCGTGCGTTATGACGGACTGATTCTTCTTGCCGTCGGCGTCGCGCTTATTGCGCTGGTGCATTGGGTGATCACGCGCACGCGCTTCGGTCTCGCGGTGCGTGCCGTTGCCGAGGACGAGGAGACCGCGCGCATCATGGGCATGAATTTCCGGCGCGTCGTGCGCCTCACTTTCGCACTCGGCTCCGCCACGGCGGGCGTCGCTGGCGTGATGTACGGTCTCTATTACAGCGAGATCAATTACGGCATGGGCGTTTTGCTTGCCGTGATCGGATTCAGCGCCGCGATTGTCGGCGGCCTCGGCAATCTCTGGGGCGCCATTCTTGGCGGCTACCTTTTTGCCGGACTGCAGACACTGGCTGTCGCGCTGGTGCCGGGCGCCAGCGAGTACAAAACCTTCTTCGCCTTTCTCATCGTCATCATCATCATTACCTGGCGGCCGACCGGGCTTCTGGCCGAGGCGAGGAGCGAACGCGTGTGAGGAGCGGCGCAAATTCTCCCCTGTGGCCGGTGTTCGCTGGAGTCTTCGTGTGCACCGGCATGCTCGTCGCCATAGTTGCAGTCGATAACCAGCGCCTCATCATCGCTATGCTTATTGCATTTGCGGCGATCTGGTTTGCGGCAAGGCGCTGGGGCGCAATCGCTGCACTGGAGCGCTCGGCGGAGCAGCATCCGCACGCCGTGGCCGGCGCAATTCTCATTGCGGCGCTTGCCGGGATCGCGGCGCTGCATGAAGACAATTTCGGCTTTCTGATGATCGCGACCGTGCTCCTGTTTGCGAGCTGCTGCATCGGCTTGACCATCCAGCTGGGCTATGCGGATGTTTCCAACTTCGGCGCCGCCGCCTTTGTCGGCACGGGGGCCTATACGGCCGCGGTGCTCAATTGGCTGCCGTGGCTCCCCGACATCCTCGCGCTGATCGGCGGCGGGATTGCCGCGGTCCTGGTCGGCTCGCTCCTGTTGTTGCCGGTGCTGCGCACCCGCGGCCACTACGCAGCGCTCACCACGCTCGCATTCGGCATCATGTTCGGCGTATTCCTTGACGCCACGCCGATGGTCGGCGGACCGCAAGGCCTCAAATTGTCGGGCATAAATTTCTTCGGCTGGGATTTCAGCAACGACATATGGCTGGGCCGTTTCGTGATCTCGTTCTATGCAAATTACGTTCTGCTCGCCCTCGCAATCTTTGCTCTTGCAATCTTCATCGCCTCGCGACTCGATCGCTCCTGGCTCGGCATCTGGCTCGACAGCGTGCGTCTCGATGAGACCGCCTCGGCCGTCTTTGGCGTGAACCTCGGCTATTGGAAGATTCTTGCCTTCACCGCGGGCAATTTCCTCGCTGGCCTCGCCGGCGCCGCCTACGCCAAGATGCTGGGATTCATCGCGCCCAACAATTTCACCCTGGCCGATTCATTGATGCTCGTGTCCGTCGTCATCCTGGGTGGCATCGGCAACCGTTGGGGCGCGTTGCCCGCCACGGCTATTCTCGTGTTGCTTCCGGAGAAGCTGCAATTCATCCAGGAATACCGACTGCTCCTGTTCGCCGTTCTCGTCGTGATCATTCTGATGGCGAGCCCTGCGGGCTTGGTCCCGCGCCGCACGCGCCGCCTCGACCCGAAGGTCGTGTCGTGAGCGAAATGCTTCTCGATTGCCGCGGCCTGACCGTGCGGTTTGGCGGCGTGCTCGCGCTTAACGCCCTCGATCTCACGGTGAAGCGCGGCGAAATTCTTGGTCTTATTGGTCCGAACGGGTCGGGCAAAACCAGTTTTTTCAACGTCGTCAGCGGAGTCTATCGCAGCGATGCCGGATCTGTTCAGTTCGACGGCGAGGCAATCACCCGCCTTTCGCCCCAGGCACTCTGCCGCCGGGGGCTCGCGCGCACATTCCAGCGCTCCAGGCTGTGCCTCAGCCTTTCGGTTTTCGACAACGTAGTGCTCGGCGCGCATCGCCGGATCAACAGCGGCATTCTCCACAACATGTTTTTGCGCCGCGCTTTTGTCGGAGAGCTCCAGAGCTATGTGGAAAAATGCGCCGAGCTCCTGGCCATCTTCAACCCGCAGCTCGCGAGCCGGCTTTTCGACCCCGCGATCGAACTCGGCATGATCGACCGCCGGCGCGTCGAGATTTGTCGCGCGCTCGTTGGCGAGCCGAAGCTGCTTCTGCTCGATGAGCCCTCAGCCGGTATGACACACGAGGAGACCTCGCAGCTCATGGGCGAGCTGCTCGATGTGCGGCAAACATTCGAGGGGCTTACCATCGTGATCATTGAGCACGAGATGGGAGTCATCGAGCAGGTGACCGACCGGTGCGTCGTGCTCAATTATGGCCGCAAGATCTGCGAAGGCCGCTTCGTTGACGTTGCCGCCGACCCGGTGGTGCGCGAGGCTTATCTGGGCCGCGCTTACGGGAGTGCGGCATGAGCGATCTCGTGATCGAGCACATTTATACCGCGTACGATCAGGCGGATGTGCTCTGCGACATGAGCCTCACCGTGAAAAGCGGCGAAATCACCTGCATCCTGGGCGCGAACGGCGCCGGCAAGACCACACTCATCCGCTCGATCCTGGGATTGACGCGTCCGCGCCGCGGAACGATACGCTTCGGCGCGCATGCGCTCGAACGCCTCACCACCCATGAGATCATTGCCCAAGGCATCGGCTGCGTGCCGGAAGGCAGGCGGGTCTTTGCCCGCATGACCGTTGAGGAAAACCTGCGCGCCGGCGCCTATCTCGTGCGCTCCGAGCGCGCCATTCGCGAGCGGCTTGCGCGCATCTACGAGGTCTTTCCACCGCTGAAAGAACGCGCCAACCAGCTCGCCGGCACCATGTCGGGCGGCGAGCAAGCGATGATCTCCATCGGCCGCGGATTAATGATGCAACCCAAGCTGTTGATGTTCGACGAGCCCTCGCTCGGGCTGTCGCCGCTCTTCGTGCAGGAGAATTTCAACGTGATCCGCCGCATCAATGCGACCGGCGTCACCGTGCTGCTGGTCGAGCAGAACGTGAACCAGACGCTGGAGATTGCGCATCATGGTTACGTGCTGGCGCAGGGGCGCATAGTCGCGCAGGGTACAACCGAATTTTTGGCAAAAAGTCCGGAAGTGCAGCGCGCCTATTTCGGAAAAACGGCGGTCGCGTGAGCAGGTTTTCCTTCGCCGCGCTGGCGCGTCACGCTTTGTCCGGCCACGCGCGCTGGGAGCGACAGTGGCGCTCGCCCGAGCCGCAGGC
This sequence comes from Pseudomonadota bacterium, assembly GCA_046733355.1. Classification (GTDB taxonomy): domain Bacteria; phylum Pseudomonadota; class Alphaproteobacteria; order Rhizobiales; family Xanthobacteraceae; genus VAZQ01. The sequence continues at coordinate 49,970 of JBKPOZ010000107.1, forward strand.
GACCTACGACGTGGTGATTATCGGCGCGGGCGGCCACGGGCTCGCAACCGCCTATTATCTCGCCAAGGAGCACGGTATCCGCAGCGTCGCCGTGCTGGAAAAAGGATGGCTGGGCGGCGGCAATACGGGGCGCAACACCACCATCATCCGCTCGAACTATCTGTGGGAGGAAAGCGAGGCGCTTTATGAGCACGCGCTCAAGCTGTGGGAGACGCTTTCACACGAGCTCAACTACAATGTCATGTATTCGCCCCGCGGTGTGCTCATGCTCGCGCACAACCTGCATGACGTGCAAATATTCAAGCGCCACGTGCATGCCAATCGGCTCGCCGGCATCGATAACGAATGGCTCACCGCGGCCGAGGCAAAAAAGTTCTGTCCGCCGCTCGATATCTCTGCGGGCGTGCGCCATCCGGTGCTTGGGGCGGCACTGCAGCGGCGGGGAGGGGTGGCGCGTCACGACGCGGTGGCCTGGGCCTATGCGCGCGCCGCCGACCGGCTCGGGGTCGACATTATCGAGAACTGCGAAGTGCGCGGAATCGGGCGCACCCCTAACGGCGCAGTCAGCGCGGTGTACACCACGCGCGGCGGAATCAACACGCGCCGCATCGGAGTAGTTGCGGCCGGACATACCTCGGTCGTGCTGGCAATGGCCGGGGTGCGTATGCCCATCGAAAGCTATCCTCTGCAGGCGCTTGTCTCCGAGCCGGTCAAGCCCGTGCTCCCTTGCGTCGTGATGTCGAACACCATCCATGCCTACATCTCGCAATCCGATAAGGGCGAGCTGGTGATCGGCGCGGGTACTGATCAATACGTCTCATATTCGCAGCGCGGCGCCCTGCATGTCACCGCACACACGCTGGACGCGATCTGCGAGCTCTTTCCGATTTTTCGCCGGCTGCGCATGCTGCGCAACTGGGGCGGCATCGTGGATGTGACGCCGGATCGCTCGCCCATCATTGGCAAGACCGCCGTGCCCGGCCTTTACGTCAACTGCGGATGGGGAACCGGCGGATTCAAGGCAACGCCGGGATCGGGCCACCTCTTTGCGGCAACCATCGCTAAAGATGAGCCGCATCCGTTCGCCGCGCCGTTTTCGTTGGATCGCTTTACCACCGGGCGGCTGATTGATGAAGCTGCCGCCGCTGCCGTTTCCCACTGAAGGCGCGCATGCTGTTGATCACTTGCCCGTATTGCGGGGAGCGCCCGGAAATCGAGTTCCGCTACGGCGGCGAAGCACACCTGGTGCGCCCGAGCGATCCTGCCGCGCTCTCAGACGAGCAATGGACGCAACACTTGTACGTGCGCACGAACCGCAAAGGAGTGCACGCAGAGCGTTGGCGGCACGTGCACGGCTGCGGCCGGTTTTTCAACGCCTTGCGCGATACTCTCACCGATAAATTCGTCACGACGTACGAGATTGGCAAACCTCGCCCGTCTGTTGGGGGAGAGCGCCGGTGAGCCAGCCGTTTCGCACGCCCACGGGTGGAAGCATCGATCGCACCCGGCACATCGCGTTTCGCTTTGACGGGCGCGAGTTCTTCGGATTGGGCGGTGACACCCTGGCGTCGGCGCTCATTGCCAATGGCGTGCATCTCGTGGCGCGCTCCTTCAAATACCACCGGCCGCGCGGCATCGTAGGGGCGGGCAGCGAGGAGCCCAACGCCCTCGTGCGCGTGCACAAGGCAGGCGGACGCTCCACGCCCAACCTCCGCGCCACGCAAGTCGAACTGTACGAAGGCCTCTGCGCGACAAGCCAGAACCGCTGGCCCTCGCTCGGCTTTGACGTCGGTGCAGCAGCGGATCGTTTTGCTCCGATCATTCCAGCGGGCTTTTACTACAAGACCTTCATGGGGCCGCGATGGCTTGGGCTTGCGCCCTGGACCCGCGTCTTCGAGCCGGCGATCCGGCGCGTGGCCGGGCTCGGCCGCGCTCCCGATCTTCCGGACCTCGACCGTTACGCGCATCGTTTCGCCCACTGCGATGTCCTTGTCGTAGGTGGCGGTCCCGCAGGGCTCGGTGCGGCATTGGCAGCTGCAGACGCCGGCGCTTGCGTCATTTTGTGCGATGAGCAGGCGACGTTCGGCGGTTCACTCCTTTCGGAAACGCGCGGGCGTATTGATGAGAAACCCGCGCATGCCTGGCTTGCCGATAGAATGGCGGCCCTGCGCGCGAATGACCTCGTGAAGCTGCTCCCACGCACCCAGTGCTTCGGGTATTTTTCAGATAATTTCCTGGGTCTCGCGCAGTCTCTGACCGACCATCTGCCGGCCCGTTGTGACGCGACGCTCCCGCGCGAGCGGCTCTGGCAGATACGCGCGAAGGAGGTGGTGCTGGCCACGGGCGCGATTGAGCGCCCTGTGGTTTTTCCGAACAATGATCGGCCGGGTGTGATGCTTGCGAGCGCGGCGCGCACCTACGCCCTGCGGTATGGAGCGCGGGCGGGGACGCGCGCCGTCATCGTCACCGCGGATGACAGCGCCTATGCGGCGGCGCGAGATCTGAAAGGAGCGGGCATCGAAATCGCGCTTATTGCCGACCTGCGTACGCATCCAGAGAGCCAGCTGCTTGAAGAAGCGCAGGTCAGCGGCATCCGTGTCGATCCGGCAACGGCCGTGCTCGACACGCGGGGGCGGCTGCGCGTGCGTGAAGTCACCTTCGGGCGCATTGAGGCGGATGGTCACGTTCGGAGCCGCAAGAAAGTCGAAGCCGATTTGGTTCTCATGGCAGGCGGCTGGACGCCGTCGGTGCACCTATTCTCCCAGTCCCGCGGCACGCTCAGGTTCGATGCCGCGCTCTCCGCCTACATCCCTGATCGTTCCGCCGAGCGCGAACGTTCGGCGGGCGCGTGCCGTGGCATCTATGCTCTCCCTGACGTGCTCGCCGACGGCGAGGCAGCGGGCATCGAAGCGGCGCAAAGCGCCGGATTCCTGCGCTCTGCGTCCAGCGGCACGCCTTCTCGGCAAACACACGCGCATGCGAAGGTCACCCCGCCGTCAGGTCACAAGGCGTTCGTCGACTTTCAGAACGATGTGACCGCGAAGGACCTGACGCTCGCCGCGCGTGAGGGCTTCCGGTCCATCGAGCACGTCAAGCGCTATACCACCATCGGCATGGGTACCGACCAGGGAAAAACATCCAACGTCAATACTTTGCAGCTGGTTTCGGAGAATCTACGCAAGCCCATTGACGAGGTGGGTCTCACCACCTTCCGCATGCCGTACACGCCGGTAACTTTTGGCGCGCTTGCCGGCAGCAATCGCGGAGCCCTTTTCGATCCCGTGCGCACCACGCCCATGCATGAATGGGCGGACGAACGGGGAGCCGTGTTTGAAGACGTGGGGCTGTGGAAGCGCGCGCATTATTTTCGGCGCGCCGGAGAGGACATGCAGGAAGCCGTGCGGCGCGAGTGCCGCACGGTGCGCGAGAGCGTCGGCATCTTCGATGCGTCCACCTTGGGCAAGATCGAGGTGGTCGGGCGCGACGCCGCTGAATTCCTCGAGCGTATGTTTGTGAACGCCTGGAAGAACCTCACGCCCGGGCGCTGCCGGTACGGCATCATGCTCACCGAAGCGGGTTACGTATTCGATGATGGCGTGGTGGCGCGCCTTGCGCCCGACCGTTTTCACGTGACGACAACGACCGGCGGGGCAGGGCGCGTGCTCGCGCACATGGAAGACTATCTGCAGACCGAGTGGCCCGACCTTGAGGTGTGGCTCACTTCGAGCACGGAGCAATGGGCCGTCGTCGCAGTGCAGGGTCCGCGCGCGCGGGAGGCGGTCGCACCCTTTGTTGAAGGGATCGATTTCGAGCGCTTTCCGCATATGGCCGTGCAGGAAGCACGAATTTGCGGAATTCCGGCCCGCCTTTTGCCCGTGAGCTTCACCGGTGAGATGGGCTTCGAGATCAATGTGCCGGCGGATTACGGCCGGAAGGTTTGGGAAGAAATCTATGCGCGCATCGAGGCGCTTGGCGGTTGCGCTTACGGCACCGAGGCCATGCACGTGCTGCGTGCCGAGAAGGGCTACATCATTGTCGGCCAGGACACGGACGGGACTGTCACGCCGAATGACGTAGGCCTCGGCTGGGCGATCGGCAAGAACAAACGCGATTTCGTTGGCAAGCGCTCGCTGGCCAAAGCGGGTTTCGCTGCTGCCGGCCGGCGGCAGCTCGTCGGTGTCCTCACAACAGATCGCACAACTTTGCTGGACGAAGGCGCGCAGATCACGACGACGGCCGACCCTCCGGCCGCCGCGTCCGCGCTCGGCCACGTAACCTCCTCCTATTGGAGTGAAGCTTTGCGCCGTCCGATCGCGCTCGGGCTTGTGAAAGATGGCCGGAGCCGAATGGAGAGCACGGTCTGCGCGTCCATGGGAGGACACAGCGTCGCCGTCCAGATCGTCTCTCCCGCGTTTTTCGATCGCGAAGGGGCGCGACTGCGTGGCTGAGCCAGGCGTGACCATTGAAGGCGTGCGGCGCCGTGCCGCCTTCGTGCTCCGCGGCGGGGCAGCTCTTGCGCAGGCAGCCGGTGCTGTGTTGGCAATCAATCTGGCCCTGCCGGCCTGCCGATCGGTGCAGCGCGAGGGTCTGGCTGCGCTATGGCTCGGCCCGGATGAGTGGCTATTGCTCGGCCCACTCGAACACCAAACGAGTATGTCGGAAAAGCTGCGTGCTGCGCTCGCATCTTTGCCGCACGCGTTAGTGGACGTGAGCCACCGTGACGCGGTGTTCCTGGTGCGCGGACCCGCCGCTGCGCTCGCGATCAACAGCGGCTGTCCGCTCGATCTGCGCTTGACCGCTTTTCCGGCGGGTGCCTGCACGCGCACGCTGTTAGGCAAGGCCGAGGTCGTGCTCTGGCGCCGCAAGCCCGAGGAGTTTCACATTCTTACGCCACGTTCCTACGCCGCCTATGTACGCGATTTCCTCGAGCTCGCGGCGCGGGATTTGTAGGGGTGGGCTTGAAACCCGCCCCGCCATGCCGAGTTTCACTCCCGTTCAATCCGAGCTACGTTCCGGCATCATGAAACCGGACCGCATCCAGAGCGTGGACAAGCGCCGCCTTGCCGAGCTGGCGCGCGAGGCCTCCGTCGCGCCGCGCCGACGCGCGCATCTGCTGCTCCACGATGGCCCGCAGGATCAGGTGCAGCGGCTCATGATCATGCTGCAACCAGGCTCCTACGTGCGGCCGCACCACCATTCACAGCAATGGGAGATGCTGGTGCTGCAGCAAGGGTGTGGCGACGTGCTGATGTTCGACGAGCTCGGTATCTTGCGCGATCGCATCGAGCTGAGCGAGCGCGCGCCGGTCGCGCAGATTCCCGTGGGGCTTTGGCATGGATTTGTCGTGCGGGAGCCCGACACGGCCGTCATGGAGATTAAGCCCGGCCCTTATCGTCCCAATGAATTTGCTACTTGGGCGCCCCAGGAAGGCGATCCGAAAGGAACGCGCTATGTGGCGTGGGCAGCGGGTGCAAACGTCGGCACAACATGGCCGGGGTGATGCCGATCCGTTCGCCAGCCGCTGACGTGCCGATGTGACCGAAGAGACGGCTAAGGTCATTCCCCTGAGCGCCGACTGGCCGGGGCGGCCGCTGCCGCTCATGCCCGGCGATTTCTCCAAATATGTGCCGCACGGGATGGGATTGGGGGCACCGCTCATCATCCGGCCGTGGGACGATCCCCTCGCGGCGCTGACGCGCCCGAACTATTACGGCTTCGATCCTTTGCAGAGCGATCCGGTGCGCGCCGCGCCAAGCCAGTATGCCGGCGGCGGCATCATCTATTTCGACGCACGGTCTCCATGGGACCAGCTGCGGGCTGCGCTGACGCTGATGGAGGTGCGCCTCTACGAACGCGACTACGCCGTCTTGCAACGCAGGGCCACCGACACGGTGACAGAGCGCTATCTCGATCAGGTGCGGATCGTCCGCAAAGGCGCGCTCGGTGAGATCTTCGGTGCAGGCAAGGAAGTTGCGGAAATTCCAAACCAGCCGATCGACCTCGGCGAATACATTCAGCAATTCCTGTCAGAGCAATCGGCGAAGTGGCACGGCCAAACCGAACCCGCCCATAGCTTGCGCGGAACGGCCGGCGGCGATGGCGATTGGGCGAAGGAGAGACTCGCCTTCGGTTTCATGGTGGAGAATGGCTATTGGGCGATCTACCGCCTGTGGAGCCGCGCATGGCTCGTCACAAAATGATCTCAGAGCCAGCCGACGCCAAACAGTGGAAGCACGCGCTGCAGGATGGCAGCGATGCACAGCAGCACGACGAGTAGCTTGAGCAGATTGGCCAGACGGGCGTCTCTCACATATTTCTCTATCACCCAGAACAGGATCGCGCCGATAACGATGATGATGAGAATATTGACGAGGGCGAGCAGCATTGGTTGCCTCCTGTCCCCGCAGCATAGCTGCATGCGGAACAATGAACGAATCTGCGCCGTTCTCAAGTGCGGAATCGAAGGAACGACGTGATGACGAGAGGGAAGCCGGGCGCCGGGCTGCACGGCCCTGACAAGCGGCAGGCCCATTTACGCGATGAGCGTGGTGGCACGTATGATGAGGCGGGTACAGCCGCGCGACGCAACCGCAGCCGATCTGATCTTCCGGAAGGGCTGAAGCGGCAGCCAAAGGGTCCTTATGACAAGCAGGCTGGGCGGGGCGGGAAGCTCGCTCGGCGCTGAAAAGCGCGCCGACTTGTCTTTTCATGCTGTATAATCCTGGGCATGCAGCATGCGTCTGAAATCATGCCGAAGACGGGGTTGGCCCTGATGGGGGTGGCCCTGCTTGCCGGATGTGCCGGCACAGGGCCGGACATAAAGGTGGTCTCAGAGTCGCCGGCCCAAATCGAATACAGCGCCTGGTGTGGATCGCAGAACTGCATTTCCAGGGAGAACGTCACCAGGATGGCCGAGCAACACTGCCAGTCCAATGGGCAGAGTGCCAAACTGGTGGACTGGGTGCACGAGGAAAAGGACATCGGCAGAGGCGATCGCTTTACTTATAAATTCAACTGCGTGCGGTAGGTCTCGACGAACTCGTGAAGAGCCGCACGACCGGTTTGCTCAACGGCGACACGTTTGAAGTCGTCAGTGCGGACAGCCTGGATCGCGAGCTCCAAACGGTGCGCGCGGCCGCGGCCGGGGACATCGCCGGGGTGTTCGGACCGGGTTCGGTCACCTGGCGCGTTGACCGCGAAGCGGCCAACTTTCTCGGCGCAGGCCGGGCGCTACTGCTCCAGCTTGCGCATCCCTGGGTCACCGCTGCCATCGAGCAGCACTCGGACACATTCGAGCATCCCATCAAGCGCTTTCATCGCACTTTCAGGTTGGTGTTCACGCTCGTGTTCGGCACCCTCGAGCAAAGCCTCGACGCAGCGCGCCGGCTGCACCACCGGCATAGCCTGATCAACGGCACCTTACGCGTTCGGGCGGGGCCGTATGCCGCCGGCTCGCGCTACGACGCGAACGGCGTGCCAGCCCTGCGTTGGGTGTACGCCACACTCGTCGACACATCGCGGATGTGCCACGACCTCGTGCTGCCGCCGCTCACGCGAGGAGAGCGCGAACGGTTCTATCAGGAGAGCCAACTATCTGCCGGCCTGTTTGGCATTCCGCCTACCAGCCTGCCTCGGGATTGGCCCGACTTTTGCGGCTACGTTCAGGCCGCGCTTGAATCGGATGTGTTGACTGTCACGAGCGGTGCCAGGAGCATGGCGCACCGCTTGCTCTCGGCCAGTGACGGCTGGCTGCGTGCTCCGCATTCCTATACGGCGCTGACGGCAGAATTGCTTCCGCCGCGCTTGCGTGAGGCGTTTGGGCTCGCTTACGATGAACGTGAACGGCGGTCCGCGGCACGTTTGCTCTCTCGAATGCGCGCCATTTACCCGCACCTGCCCGCCCGGCTTCGCTATGTCGGCCCTTTCCACGAAGCGCAGGAGCGGCTTGCGGCGCACGATCGCCCCCGCTTTCTGACGCGCCTTTCCAACCGTTTGTGGATCGGACAGCCCGCGCTGCCGCGGTGACAGAGCACGCATTCCATTGCTAGCATTGTTGCGGAACGCGCCCCCAGGAGCCAAGGCAATGAGAAAAACGGGATCAACGCTGCTGTTGTCGCTAATCGCGCCAATTTGGCTCGCACTTTCCTGTGCAGCCCACGCGGCCGACGTGATCTGCTACAACTGCCCGCCGGAATGGGCCGACTGGGCCTCCATGTTGCGCGCCATCAAGGCCGATCTTGGCTACGACATCCCCTTCGACAACAAGAATTCCGGCCAGACGCTCTCGCAGCTGCTTGCCGAGAAGAACAATCCTGTCGCCGATCTCGCCTATTACGGGGTGAACTTCGCAATCAAGGCGAAGGCCGCAGGTGTGCACGACGCCTACAAGCCGAAGGGCTGGGAAGAAGTGCCCGCGGGGCTGAAGGATCCTGAGGGCTACTGGACCACCATTCACTCCGGCACGCTCGGCCTGTTCGTCAACAAGGACGCGCTCGGTGGAAAGCCCGTGCCCGCCTGCTGGAAGGATCTGCTCAAGCCGGATTATCGCGGCATGGTCGGCTATCTCGACCCGTCCTCGGCAGCCGTCGGCTATGTGGGCGCGGTGGCGGTCAACCTCTCACTCGAAGGATCCGTGAAAGACTTTTCGCCCGCGGTCGCGTTCTTCAAGGACCTGCAGAAGAATCAGCCCATCGTGCCCAAGCAGACGTCTTACGCGCGCGTGGTGTCTGGCGAGATTCCTGTCTTGTTCGACTACGACTTCAATGCCTATCGCGCCAAGTACGGCGAAAAGGGAAGCTTTGAATTCGTGATCCCCTGCGAGGGATCGGTCGTGTTCCCTTACGTGGAGGGGTTGGTGAAAGGTGCCCCGCACAAGGACAAGGCCGAGAAGGTGTTTGACTATTTGTTGTCCGACAA
>JBKPOZ010000108.1:0-17288 GCA_046733355.1 Pseudomonadota bacterium
TCAAACGCTTCGCGGGTCTCCTCGGCTGCGTACCCGGCCACTGCAATAAGCGGGATCCCCAGCGCCAGCTGAATCTTGATCTCCTCCTTGCGACGCTCCGGCGTATCGCCCAGCCTGCTTACGAGCTCCAGGGCCTTGCGAAAGTGGGCAATGGCTTCGACGTTGGCGGAATGCGAAAGCGCGCGCTGCCCCGCCTTGTACCAGCAATGCATCGCCCGCTCATCGTTTCTGGCTTCAGTATAATGATGCGCCAGCAGCTCGGGTTGCTGTTCGCCGACCGAAGGAAACTCATTTGCGAGCGTGGTGGCTATATCGGCATGGAACTGGCGCCTCTTGCTTCGCAGCAAGGAATTGTAGATCGCGTCACGCAGCAGGACGTGTTTGAACTGGTAGCGCACGAGAGGCGAAATACCGACACGATGAATGATGTCGGCGTCCTGGAGCTGCGACAGCGCCGAACCGAGATCGTTGTCGTCGATTCGTGACGCAGAAGATAACAAGTCGTAGGAGAACTCGGGGCCGATCGCTGCGGCGATTTGCGCTACTCTGTGGCCGGGTCCGACCCGATCGAGCCGCTCCATCAATGCATCATGCAGCGTTTCCGGGACTCGCAGCGCTGCCGATTGCGCGGTTTGCTCGTTGCTCGCGATACTGCTTGTGAGCTCCTCTATGAACAGCGGTACTCCGTCTGCTTTGGCGATCAGTTCGTCTAGAACAGCGCGAGGTATGGTGCCGCCCCGCAACAGGTCTGTGACCATTCCCGACACTTCGCTTCGCGACAACCGTGTGAGCGAGTGCAGCGTCACGTTCGCATATTTGAACCAGCTGTGCTGGAATTCCGGGCGGCAGGAGACGACGAGCAGGACGCGGGCACGATCGATGTGCCTGATGATCAGCTCGAGCAGCTCGAGTGTCGACGGATCTATCCAGTGTGCATCCTCGAAGATGCATAATGTGGGACACTTGCCGGAGAGATCCAGAACCTTATCGATGAGCGCACCTATCGTCTTATTTTTGATCTGCTGTGGCGTGAGAACGGAAAGTTCGTCGCATTCGCTGGGTATTGATAACAAATTGGCGATCAACAAAGCGGGGTTAATCGAATCGCCAGTTGACGCCGGAAAATAAGATTCGATCCTCGCAAGCTTGTCGGTCGTTGGCTCATCACGGCTCAGCTGGATCGCTTGTCCAACTTGTTCGATAACCGGAAAAAACGCGCTCTGGCTGTGATACGGCGAGCACTGATGCTGCAACAAGAAGTGCGGCTCGTGCTCAATTCTTGATCTCAGCTCATGAATTAGCCTCGATTTGCCGACCCCCGGAATGCCGGAAAGGAGAACAACTTGACCGTCCCCCTCCTTTGCTTTTTGCCAGCGGTCGAGCAGCACATTGAGTTCGGTTGAACGTCCGATAAAAGGTGTCAGCGAGCCCGTGTGTGCCGCCTCAAATCGGCTCGTTTTGGTTTTGGCGGCGAGAACGCGATACACGTGAAGCGGTTTGGCGATTCCTTTCAGCTCCTTCACGCCAAGGTCTTCCAGGTCGAAGGCTGCCGCTACACGACGTTTAGTTGCCTCCGAGATGACCACACCATTGTGCGGTGCAAGGCTCTGCAGACGCGCAGCAATCGTCGGGGTCTCCCCGGTTGCATCCATTGAGGGTGCTGCCACCGCGTTTCCAAGTGCGCTGATCACCACCGGGCCCGAGCTGATCCCCACCCGGGCCGCCAGGGTGACCGGCCCCGGAATTTTCGGGATTGCAGAGACGCTCTCCAGGGCGGCGTGCACGGCACGAATGGCGTCATCCTCATGCGCGCGGGGCCAACCGAAAAAAACCATTACGCCATCGCCGAAATATCTCGCTATTCGACCCTCATAGCGCCTGATGGCTGCGCTGCATGCCTCCCGATAGGCATCTATCAATGTCTGAACGTCCTCGAGATCCAGTTTGCCTGACAGCGGCGTCGAGTCGACCAGGTCACAGAACATCACGGTGATCTGACGCAGCTCGGTTTCGCGCTCCGGTGGGACTGAGAAAATTTGAAGCTCGGGAGGCGCAATTGCTTTGCTTGTGTGAGCAGCACGCTCTGTCGTGAGCGCTTCGATGGCCCTAAGCAACTTCTTGCGGTGGCCTAAAGTAACGCCCAGCTTTTCGAGATCAGTCTCTGTCAGATCCGGCAGTACGGCAAATTCGATATGGTTTTCGATGAATGTTTGCGCGTACTCACCGAGACCGAATCTGCCCAACCACTCTGCAAGACGCGTGGTTGTTCTTGTCACTGCGGAGCCCTTCGCCGGGAGACCGGGATGCAATATAAACCTATTCGCTCAAGCGGGTAAGTTCCGGTCTCCGTGTAAAAACGTCATATCATAGAGGCGGCTCGGTCGAATAGTGAGCTAGCTCACCCGTTTTCGTAAATCTTATACTGCGCCGTAATGGGCCCGAACAGAATGGGGCGGATCGTGCCGCCTCAGCTTGTGGCGGTATTGGCGCCTGCAGATGATCTTTGATTATTTGCGAGCGGAGGGACTCTATCTCGGCTCATTAAGGCATCCTGTGCTTTGTTCGCTGCAGTGCGTTAGGTCTGGAAGTGGCACCTTTCGGCCAATCAATCAGCTTGAGATATGGTCTGCTCATTGAGGTGAAGCTGACTCGCTGCGGAGGTGCTCGGGACAGCCGATGTTGACCCTGAGCTGACCTGGGCCGGATCGAACTCCCGCGCTGCAACGAGCCGTGACTGATGCTGCGAAGGCTCGAAACGAGGTCAGGGCTACTTTTCAAGCCTGATAAACCTCGCCATTGCTGGCCGTACCGTTCTCACCGATGGTACGAAAGGTGATTACTGCATGAGGATGCCATCCATGTCGCAGCGTAATCACATGCAACATGATCAGACTCATAGTCGTCTCCCTACGACTTTCGGCTTCGCTTTTGCTGTTGGGACGATCTTGAACTTTGGGCTCGTCGCCGTCCAATTCGCATATGGGCTCCACGCACACTCGATGGCTCTCATAGCCGATGCAGGGCACAACCTCGGCGACGCGCTCGGACTTCTTCTCGCATGGGTGGCGCACATTGTTGCCCGATGGGCTCCTTCCGAACGATACACATACGGATTTCGTTCGGCGTCCATCCTTGCTGCTCTCGCCAACGCAGCCATCTTGTTGCTCGCGACGGGGGCAATCGTAGCGGAAGCCGTGCAGCGGTTTGCAGACCCACGGCCGGTCACCGCTCCAGTCGTAATGATTGTCGCAGGTGTTGCCATGATCGTGAACCTTGTGTCGGCATACCTGCTGCGAGGCGGCGGTCACGACCTGAACATTCGCAGCGCCTTCGTTCACTTGCTTTCTGACGCCGCAGTCTCCATCGGGGTTGTTGTTGCTGGTGCAATCATTCTCATTTGGGGTTGGGACTTGGTTGACCCAGTAGTCAGTCTCGTCATCTCCGGGGTGATCATCTGGAGCACATGGGGGCTGCTGAAGAACGCCTTGAACCTTTCGCTCCAAGCTGTGCCCCGTAAGATCGAGCCCGCCGAGGTGCGCAACTATTTAGAGGCGCTTCCAGGCGTGTCGAGTATCCACGATCTGCACGTCTGGGCCATGAGCACGACTGAAACAGCTTTGACGTGCCATCTCGTGATGCCCGAGGGTGCGCCGGGAGACGCCTTCCTCACTCAGGTGTGTGAAGAACTCACGCGGCGGTTTGCCATCGCCCATCCGACCATCCAGATCGAGCTGGGCGAGCGCGTCTGTCATTTAGCCCCGGCCCATGTCGTCTGACGCGAGCTGGAATGGTTTGACGGTGTGGCATCGCTGCCGCAGTCCGCCGCTTCGCTCTCACGTAAAAGGAGGTCAGGGGAGCGCATTGAGCCCATGAGGTTCTTCCGAAGCATTCGGTGGCTTCGCACGTCGTTGCTGGCGGTGTTCGTGGCTGCGCAGACGCTCGCGCTCCTGCCGTTGCTCCGAGACCATGCGCTTAACGTGTATGAGACCGAGCCTGTAGCCGCGCACAACCATGCCCATGTGGCCGTGACGCTGGCGCAGCCTGATGCTGACCATCACCACGGCGCTCTCGATCTGCACGATCAGTGCTGCCTTCTCCATGCTCTCTCGGGGCCGCTCCCGCAGATGCCCACCGCTGGTCCCGTGATCTTGGACAGTGTTGCCATTACACCGACTGATCAGCTCCTACTGAGGGGCACCCAACCGCGTGCCCTCGACCGCCCACCCAGACCTTCGTCGCTGAGCTGAGCTGCGTGCGCTTGCTGCCGGTGCTCCCGATGCGCCGGCGCGCTCCTGATCATCTTTCGCGACGAGGATGCCATGCTGAAGAACATCCGGGTGCCGTGCGCCCTCCGCTGGCGGCGTATCGGCCTGGCTATGGCTGGAGCCTATGCCTGATGGCGTTGCTGGCGGTGTGCGATGGACAGCGTGCATCTGCGAAGGATGCTCACCCGCAGGAGGTAGATACTGAGCACCTGTTCGGGTTCACACTGGGTAGCGACATCGGGGAGAAAGGCGAGAGGGAGTATGAAAGCGATGCGCGCTCTCAGATAGGCAAGAACGGCGGGTCGTATGTGGCAGCGTTCGAGGAGCTGGAAGCGAAATACACGGTCAGCGAGAGCTTTCGCATAGCAGCAGCGGCTGTGCTCGCTTATCACAACATCAGCAATGTGCCTGATCTGCAAGACCGCCGCGAAGCATCCTTCCGAGGATTAGGTCTCGATGCGCGCTTTCGGCTCTTAGATCGCGAACGATCCCCTGTCGGCTTGACCGTGGTGGTTGAGCCGCATTGGAGCCAACGTGACGACATCAGCGGACAACACGTTCACAACTACGCCGCTGCGGTAACGCTGGTGCTTGACCGCGAGATTATTCCGCAGAAGCTGTATGCTGCGTTCAACCTGCTGTACCAGCCAGAGACAACACTCTTTCCATATACTGACGGCTGGGTTCGGCAATCGACGTTCGGTATCGCGGGTGCAGTGGTCGCTCAAGTCACGCCCCGAGTATTTCTCGGCGCAGAGGTTCGCTCGCTGCGGCTGTACGATGGGTTCGGCCTGAACAGTGTGATGGGACAGGCGCTGTACGTCGGACCAACCTTCTACGCTGCCCTATCGAACCACTCGTGGGTGTCGGCGGCGTGGAACACACAAGTGTCTGGGCGTGTTCCAGATCAACCGAGAGCACTCGATCTGATGAACTACGAGCGACACCAAGCGCTCCTTCGGTTTGGGTATCATTTTTGATGGCATTCATGCGATTGGTTACGTCGGCTTGTGGCACAAGTGTGAGTGCCGCCACGTCCGCTATGGCGCCGCTTTTGCTGAATCACCAGAAGTGCCGGAGTGAATCACCAGAAGTGCGGGCGAGCGCAGAATCGTCGAGAATGACCCGATGCAGACTTCAACGGTCACCTCCGCTAGTTGTGCTGGCAATAGCCCTGGATCGGTGCAGACATAGCGTATCTCACCGAGCGCAGGAGCAGTCCATCCAGGATGGCATGCGCAGGTGTCTCCCGGACACCTTGATCGCTCCTATGCCAGTAGTAGCCTGACGGCAGCTATGAATGCTGGGGAGTTCTCAATGCAGCGCAGACAGCTGATCCGGCTACTTGGCGGGGCAGCGCTGTCCCCGCTTACGGCACACGCGCAACGGTCAATTCCAGTCATCGGATTCATGAATGCCAGCATACCTCAGGGGTACGCGGGGCGAGCGTTAGTTGCGTTCAGACAAGGCTTGGCCGAAACGGGCTTCATCGAAACCGACAACGTTACAATTGAGTACCACTGGGCGGAAGGCCACTACGACCGCTTGCCCGCGATCGCAGCGGATCTGGTGCGCCGGAAAGTCACTCTGATCGCCGCCACGTCGACGCCCGCGGCGCTTGCCGCTAAGGCCGCCACGAGCAGCATTCCGATCGTGTTCGAGACGGCAGGGGATCCCGTCGCGCTCGGTCTTGTCGAAAGCCTGAACCGGCCGGGAGGCAACGTCACGGGCGTGACGCAACTCAACGCGCAGCTGGTGCCGAAGCGGCTGGGTTTGCTGCATGATCTACTGCCCGGCGCGAAGACAGTGGGCTTGCTCGTGAACCCGAAGGATCCGCGCGCGGAGATGCAATCCACAGACATGCAGGACGCGGCCCGGAGCCTCGGGCTGCAAATTCACATCGTGGGCACGTCTACGCAGGCCGACATCGTGAACGCGTTCAACCGACTGGTTGCCGAGCAGGCAGACGCTCTCATCGTAGGCACGGGCGAGCTTTTCAACAGCCGGCCGGAATACCTCGCGATGCTTGCAGCCCGCCATCGCATTCCCACGATCTACCAGCTCCGCGAATATCCGATGGCCGGCGGCTTGATGAGCTACGGCGGAAGCATCACGGAAGGCTATCGGCTTGGGGGGAACTATAGCGGTCGGGTGCTCAAGGGCGAGAAGCCCAGCGATCTGCCCGTGATGCGTGCGAGCAAGTTCGAGCTTGTCATCAATCTGAGGGCGGCCAATGAGCTGGGCCTGACGATCCCGCCGGGGGTACTCGCCATCGCTGATGAAGTAATCGAATGAGGCGTCGCGAGTTCATCTCCTTGTTCGGCGGGGCGGCAGCGTGGCCGCTCGCCGCGCGTGCGCAGCAGTCTGAGCGGGTGCGGCGCATTGGCATGCTGGGTGGCCTCGCCGAGGATGATCCCGAGATGAAGGCGCGCATCGCGGGACTCCGTCACGGACTTGAGAAGCTTGGCTGGGCGGAAGGTAGTAACCTGCGTATCGACTATCGTTTTGCGCCCGCCGGCGCTCAGGCCCGCCTGCTCGCGAGAGAACTGATCGCGCTGCAGCCCGAGCTGATCGTGACGCAGTCAACACCAGCCACCGCAGCCATGCAACAAGAGACCAGCACGATCCCGATCGTCTTCGCTGGCGTCGCCAACCCCATCGGTTCGGGCTTTGTTGCGAGCTTGTCGCGGCCAGGCGGCAATCTCACCGGCCTGTTGCAGTACGAGGAGGGCATCACCGGCAAATGGCTGGCGATGCTCAAGGAGATTGCCCCGAATCTTACGCGCGCTGCCCTTTTCGCCAATCCAAGAACGGCGGCATTCGATTACTTCGTGCAGTCGGCCAAAGGGGCGGCTCCATCGCTCGCGATAGACCTGCTACCTACGCCAGTCGACAACGCCGCCGACATCGAGCGCGCCATCAAAACCCTCGCCCTTGAGCCGAATGGCGGGCTGGTGCTGCCGCCAGATACCTCGACCGTTGTCCATCGTAATCTCATTATCATGCTGGCGGCCCGGCATCGCTTGCCCGCGGTTTACGCGGTCCGCGTTTTTGTCGAAGCGGGCGGTCTCATGTACTACGGGACTGATTTCGTCGACTTGTGTCGGCAGGCTGCATCCTATGTCGATCGCATCCTGCGCGGTGCCAATCCCGCCGAGCTTCCGGTGCAAACGCCGACCAGGTTCGAAACTGTTGTGAACCTCAAAACGGCAAAGGCGCTTGGGCTGATTGTACCACCCGGCTTGCTCGTCGCTGCCGACGAAGTGATCGAATAAGGCGAGCAAGCCAGCATTTATTTGCTGCAGCTGCTCACGGCAGCTTCTGGCACCATTCGGCTGTCTTAATGGTTTGAATTAAGGTCTGCTGATCGGGGTAAAACGGCCGCACGCGATGCCGGCTCCTAAAGGGGGCTCATGACCCCCAACCGGACCCATTTTTGCTGCAATGCGAAGCGCATTCCAGGTGGTGTCCGTATGATAGGTCCGCTTGGCCTAAGAACGAACCCGATGAGCGACGGGAATTCATCACTCTCCTCGGCGGTGCAGCCGTGCGTAGTGGGTCAGTCTGAATTTTATTCGCCGCGCTCGTGCTCCAGCCGCCGCACCTGCTCAGCCAGATCAAGCCATTGTTCGCTCAGCTCCAAGAACGTCTCTTTTGTCTCTGGAAGTGTGGCGCGGGTGGCTTTGATCTTACACAATTCCGCCCTGTCGAGATAAAACTGAAGTCTTGGCGAGGTCATGCGGCCAGCTTGCCGCCTCGTACTTTCGAGCGCAAGCACCGTATCCTCCACATCCCAAGCCCGTGGCACAATCCAAGCGGCAATGGGGGCGTGACGCGAAGCTTTTGCTGATGCGCACGACATTGTAGTACAGCAAGATGAGGTATTACCCTGAACTTAGTGCTTAACCGATGCTCGAACGGTATTTCCCACAATAACCGACCATCCCGCATCACTCGCATTGAATAGCCGCTCCAGGTAGCCTCATCACCCTTCTGGAGTTCATGAATGATCTGAATGGCATAAGCTCGCGCCGCGAGATCATCAGACAGAATCACGCCGTTTTCATCATCGATGTTGTCATTGTCCCAAACGCTGAAACGATAGCGAGGCATTTGCTCAGACCTCTACCACCACAGCGCGGAGCGAGGCGTTGCGTTCCTATGTGTTAAGGCAAACACAGGTCTGAGCGGCAGCGCCGGCTACGTATGTTTATCAAAACATGCCGGTAATGTACTCGGTCGCGTTTTAGCTGTGAGCTGGTGGGGGACGACTGGGTCGTGCGCGGCTCGGAATTTGCAGCGCAATTGGCCATTGCAGGACAAAGCGGTCCCTGCGTTCCGCGCCAGACACACCCTTTCAATTAGCGCAGCCCGGCCTCGTCGCTCGTGATTGCCTCGATTGCACTTAGAGGACACCGAACCTCGTACCGTAAACCTTCCGACTCGTAATTCAGGGCGACCTGTGAGGTGAATTGCTTAGCACCATCGACTAAAATGGTGCTGCCAAATCCTTTGTGGTTGGGCGCGGATAGGGGCGGCCCGCCGGTTTCTTGCCAGAGGAATGAAAAGGTGCTGTCCCCGTTTCCACGTTCCACGCCGCACTTAATTGAGACGCGACCGCCGCGAACTGACAAAGCCCCGTATTTGGCCGCGTTCGTCGCAAGCTCATGGGGAGCGCAAGAGCGAACTGCTGCGCGGCGGGAGTGTTCAGGACAATATCGCATCCACTAACGTCGAAACGCTTCGAGAAGCCTGCAAAATTCCGCTGGATAATCTCGCCAAGCGGCGCTCCTCGCCACGCCGCGTCGGCAAGTATCGAGTGCGCTTGCGCCAATGCCATCATGCGGCCAGTCAATACCTTCTTTGCCCCCGCGACCGTCTGTCCTTCAATTAGCGTCCGATTGACGATCGATTGGATTACAGCAGACAGGTTTTTTGCCCGGTGCTCCAACTCGCGGACTAGGAATTGCTGATGCTCTTGCGCCCGTTTGCGCTCACTAATGTCGCGCGAAACTTTTGATGCTCCGATGATTGTACCTTGGGCATTCCTGATGGGAGAGACGGTCAGCAAAATGTCAATGAGGCTTCCATCCTTGCGCCGGCGAACGGTTTCATAGGATTCGACGTGCTCTCCGCGCTTAACGCGTTCAAGAATTGCAGGTCCCTCATCTTCTCGGTCCTGCGGAATCAGCATCGCGATTGGCTTGCCAATCGTTTCGTCTGCCGTATAGCCGTGGATGCGCTCCGCACCCTTGTTCCAACTTGTGATGATACCATCAAGATCGTTGGTGATGATTGCATCGTCGGAGGACTCGACGATGGATGCAAGGAAATACGCAAGCTCGTCGCCGCGGCTACGTGCCAGCGGTCAAAGAACGCGGCTAACGTCTGGGGGTAGCGACATG
Organism: Pseudomonadota bacterium; assembly: GCA_046733355.1. GTDB lineage: Bacteria > Pseudomonadota > Alphaproteobacteria > Rhizobiales > Xanthobacteraceae > VAZQ01. The sequence goes on from JBKPOZ010000108.1 coordinate 9,671, forward strand.
ACTCCCGCCAGCCAGGACGAAGCTTGCACGCAAAGATATGCCTGCCGGATATGCACGTTCAAGGGTGCGCTGTCCCGGCACCGAGTGTAAGGTGCCGGACCTTACTGAGGCTCTTGCCGCGCTGCGCGGACGGATGTGAGCCACAACATCTCACGTTCTCAAACGTGTTAGGGCCTTATCGTTGTCCACGGGCTCGAATACGTCCGGGAGATAGGCCAGGATAGCTTCACGACCTTAATGGTTTGGCATCTAGCGGGCGGCCTGGAGTGCTTCGCGTGCTTGTGGCGAGGACGGTGCCCGCGGAGCAGCCCCGCATCGCGCAGCTTCCGGACCAGTAACGGACCGTCCGACCAGAGACGTTGAGTTCGCGCGGCAGTACGAGACGGAGGTGCCGGCAAGATAGATGGACCCCAAGCAGTCAGTAGTACGTTCAAAAGGGAAAACCGCGCTCCGTCCTGAAGCCATGTGTGCTACATCTCGCGGGAGAGCCAGCTGAAATCGTCAAGCACGGCTTTGATCAATAACTTCCTGCGCGGATCCTGGCCGCTCGGAGTAGCCGCGAGCACCGACAGTAGATAGCGCACCTTGTCTGCGGCCTCTTCCCAATTCGACGCCGGAGCCGCAAGCAACTGCGCTTCCAGAGCGTCCTGGGTCGCGCGCAATGTCCGCTCATTGGCGGCGACCTCCGCCAGAAGGCGACGAAGGTCAGTTGCCTTCTGCGCGGCCATTCCGCGATGCTGGTCGAGCTCAACGGGATTGTCTGTCATGGCCGCGCGTCTCGATCCAGTGCGGCTTGCAGATCGAGAGGATCAATGGTCACCATCTCGCCCGATGATGCCCGTGGTGCTGCTGGCACGAAGATCATGGTGGCCACGCGTCGATAGGCGGGAAAGGAAATTCCATCGAGCAACTCTTCATCGGTCACAACCCGATAAGAGCCGGCCGGAAGCGTACGGTCGATCCCCTTCAGCAGAAAGGGTCTGTTGAACACAACCGTCTTGCTGAGGGAGCGCGCAATCATCGGAACATACCATCTGTCGCTCGTGTAAGGGGATAGTCGGCGCTCTCATACAAACGACGGATTTGCCTTCCTTCGTACCTCAATTCATTCACTTCGAGATAGGTGCCGAGCAGAAGTTGAGGTGGAAGATCCTCAATCGCAAATCGTATCGCATCCGCAGCACGCGCAAATCGCTTGCATCCGAGGGGCCGACGTCTTGACTTTCGGAGGCTGGCAGCAAATAGCTCGGCCTCCCTGCCGTAATCGAACGATTCAGCCTGCGCGGCGCAATTAAATGTGGACACTTTACAACCGTCCTACCGGAGATTTTAACAAAGCCTTCGTCTGCAACTAATCTCCGCATGCCTCCCCGAACTCTCTCGACAGGGCGAGAATCTGATTCTTCGCCGCCTGTTCTCTGTCAGTATAAGACCGACGGTCCGGCGGTCCCTCGATTCCTACCGCTACGCGGCCCGAAAGCTCGCCGCGCGTCGACCTGAACGTGAATCGGTACGAGCCTGGGCCGTCCTCAACAACTGCGATTTGTGCTGCCATTGCAGAAGCCCTCACCCATTCTCGAAGAGTTGCACTTCGGTGCCGCTGGAAGGAGATCCCCGCCTAGTTGGCGGGGATCTCCTCGGAATCAGCTTTTCTGTCCGGGCATTTCGCTGGGCTGCTGGCCCTGCTGCTGCCCGGGCTTCTGCCCGGGTTGCTGACCCTGCTGTTGTCCGGGCTTCTGCCCAGGTTGCTGGCCCTGCTGTTCCTTGGTGGTTTGCCCGCCGTGCTGCGGCTGACCTTTGTTGTCCTGATTCATATTATTCATTCTCCAAATGGACCGAAAAATAATTTGGATGCTCATCATCCAAACTATGGCATAGATATATGCTCAAGGGGGAAACCTTAGGGTCTCCTGGCAATATATTTTTAGATTGCGCCAATTACATGCTTTTTCCCGGATAATCATGATTTTAGGCGCATGCTTATGCTCGAAAGCTGCTTCAGGTCGTTTGCGGTTAGCTTCCATACTAGGCTTTGCGACGCAAGTTCAGCGAATATTAGATGGAGTGCGTTTCGTGCTGCTTGAACCATTTCCGTGTCATCGAAGTCGTTGATGCTCAGGAGAACCGGAACCTGAAAACTGGTTAGTCGGCGATCAAGCTGAAACGTGACACAAACCTGTTCATTTTGCTCACCTCGCCCGGTTGTCTCGATACGTGCCACCTTGATCTTAAAGTTGTTCATCTGGCCACTCGCGTTTAAGCTCGCACCGGTCGCTGTTAGAGACGCGAGCGGACTTTCTGCCCTTCACGGTGCTTGGCTAGAGCAGCCCGCCGATTTCGGTGGCGGCTCAAGACTTGGGGAAGTTTAACGTCACCAACTCGCCCTTCTCGCGCAGCAATGCATCTTTCTGCGCCAGTGCATTGTTCAATTGCGAAGTTGTCGTGGCATGCTGCTGTACTCAACGTTTGCGCACCGCGCGCCGAACGGAACGATGAAATTCGGGTTTAGCTGCCGCCTTGACAATGCCCATAAGCCTCTCACCCCATGCGGTGCGAGCATAGGCGTAGGCCGGAAGGACCGGTCATTTTTACTGTTTGGGGCCGATCGCTCCGAGGCGTCTCGGCTGATTCGACGATGCGCGCTTTTCCGACCGAAGTCGAGGACTATCTCGGCGAGCACGCTACCATGCTTAGTACTTGATCTTTCCATCGTCGGCGACACGCAATTTCTCGAACGGCCATTGTGCTTTAAGTTCCGCCACCCCACATACTCTGATACTGGCAAGCAGCGGCTTGTCCGAGAGCTGCACGAAAACCGGCGACGTACCGAAGTCCCCGGTCCCCGAATTGGCGGCTCTGTTGCTGTCGGCGGCATAACTAATCCTCCAAAAGATCTTCCTTGGAAGCAGGTGGGCCATCAGCCTCCAAATCTCCGCGCCATGCCTGCACGTGACCCCAGCTGATCAGTGAAGGACAAAACTATGCAAGTTCAAGCATGACGATGATCGCTCCGCATTACATCAGCGAAAACAAATCTGACATGCGCGGCATCAAGCACGGCTGGTACGCGGCCGACGAGGCCGGCAAGCTCTGTTCCGGGCCTTTTTCCAGCCGTGAAGACTGCATCAAGAGAATCACTGGGCCGGCGGGCAGGGAACCATAATGTCCGAGCCGCCGCATGCCCGGACTGGACACCCTCTTTTGACATCCGGCGTTCAGGGTGGCGTCGGGAGGTCTGACCAGAATCGCCCTTTCAAGGACCACGTATCATGAACGAAACCACTACTGCTCAAGCCAAGGCAGCAAACCCAATCTACGATCCGTTTGGGATGTCGAAATATCAGATGGCCAAAATGGAAGTGCCGGCGCAGTTTCGCCAGATGTCGGATCAAGGGGTCGCGCAGGCCCGGGACATCTACGCGAAGGCGAAGGTGGCCAGCGAGGAAGCAGCTGATCTGCTCGCGAGCGCCTACGCGAGCGCGGCCAAGGGCGCCACAGACTGCAATCTCAAGCTAATCGATTTTGGCCGTACCAACACTCGCGCTGCCTTTGACTGCATCCATGAGCTGTTGGGTGTGAAATCCCCCTCGGAGTTTATCGAGCTGTCGACTGCGCTCATGCGCAAGCAATTCGATATGATTTCCGCGCAGAACAAGGAGCTTTACGCGTTCGCTCAAGAACTAGCTGGCGATGTCACAGGCCCAATGAAAGCAAGCATGTCCAAGACGTTCAACAAGGTCGCCTGATTCTCAAGTTATCGGGCTGCTGACCAACAGCTTCTAAACCATCAACTTTCCAAATACGGCAGTTTTTCTAAACAAACCACTCACAGGAGGGTACCAATGAAATTTCGTCCGCTTCACGACCGCGTTGTCATTGAGCGCCTCGATGCCGAGGCAAAGAGCGCCGGCGGCATCATCATTCCCGATACCGCTCAGGAGAAGCCGCAGCAGGGAAAGGTCGTCGCCATTGGACCCGGCGGCCGCGATGAGAGCGGCAAGCTCATCCCGCTTGATGTGAAGGTGGGCGACCGCATCCTGTTCGGCAAATGGTCCGGCACCGAGGTCAAGATCGATACCATCGAATATCTCATAATGAAAGAGAGCGACATTATGGGAGTGCTGCTCGAGGCGGAAGCCCGAAAGAAGGCCGCCTGATTGCTTGCCAAATTGTCGTTCTGAGGCGTCGCGTAGCGGGCTGTTCCGAATGATCGAGAAACAACAGATCGTCAATTCTCATCGTTTCGAAGCGATCCTGCCGTTCTCCCACAAGATGAGCTGAAACCAAAAAGGAATACTGAAATGTCTGCCAAGGAAGTGAAATTTTCGGTCGACGCGCGTGACAGAATGTTGCATGGCATCGATACACTCACGCACGCGGTCCGCGTGACGCTCGGCCCCAAGGGCCGCAACGTGCTACTCGACAAGTCGTTTGGTGCGCCCCGCATTACCAAGGACGGCGTGACCGTAGCCAAGGAGATCGAGCTCGAAGACAAGTTCGAGAACATGGGCGCGCAGATGGTGCGTGAGGTCGCCTCGAGGACCTCCGACCAGGCCGGCGACGGCACGACTACGGCGACCGTGCTCGCTCATGCGATCGTCAGGGAAGGTGCGAAGGCGGTAGCGGCCGGCATGAACCCGATGGACCTCAAGCGCGGCGTCGACCTTGCGGTCGAGACCATTGTCGCGGACCTGCAGAAGAACTCGAAGAACGTCACCTCGAACGAGGAGATTGCCCAGGTTGGAACGATCTCGGCCAACGGCGACGCGGAGATCGGGCGTTTCATCGCCGATGCGATGAAAAAAGTCGGCAACGAAGGCGTGATCACGGTCGAGGAAGCAAAGTCGCTCGAGACCGAGCTTGAAGTGGTCGAGGGAATGCAGTTCGACCGCGGCTACATCTCTCCCTATTTCGTCACGAATGCTGACAAGATGCGGGTGGACATGGAAGACCCATATGTCCTGATCTACGAAAAGAAGCTTTCCGGGCTGCAGGAGCTGCTGCCGTTGCTGGAAGCGGTGGTGCAGGCGAGCAAGCCGTTGCTGATCATTGCCGAGGACGTCGAAGGTGAGGCGCTTGCCACCCTCGTAGTCAACAAGCTGCGCGGCGGCCTCAAGGTCGCAGCGGTGAAAGCCCCCGGCTTCGGCGATCGCCGCAAGGCGATGCTCGAGGACATCGCAATCCTCACGGGAGGCACCATGGTTTCCGCCGACCTCGGCATCAAGCTCGAGAATGTGACCGTCAACATACTCGGACGTGCCAAAAAAGTGATGATTGACAAGGAGAACACCACGATCGTCGGTGGCGCGGGAAAGAAGGCCGACATGCAGGCGCGCGTCGCCCAGATCAAGGCGCAGATTGATGAAACTACCTCTGACTACGACCGTGAGAAACTGCAGGAGCGGCTAGCCAAGCTTGCCGGCGGCGTCGCAGTGCTCCGCGTCGGAGGAGCGACGGAGATCGAGGTGAAGGAGCGCAAGGATCGCGTCGAAGACGCCATGCATGCAACCCGAGCTGCGGTCGAGGAAGGTGTCCTGCCTGGCGGCGGCGTTGCGCTACTGCGTGCGATTAAGGCTCTGGAGAAGATCAAAGTGCAGAACGACGATCAGCGAACCGGCGTTGAAATCGTCAAGAAGGCGCTATCCTGGCCGGCGCGCCATATCGCGATGAACGCCGGCGAGGACGGCTCGATCGTCGTGGGCAAGATCCTGGAGAAGGATACCTATGGCTTCGGCTTTGACGCACAGACCGGCGAGTATGGCAATCTGGTATCGAAGGGCATTATCGACCCAACCAAGGTCGTCCGCGCCGCCCTGCAGGGTGCGGCCTCCGTTGCGGGTCTGCTCATTACCACCGAGGCCATGGTTGCGGAGGTGCCGAAGAGGCAGAGCGCAGGGATGCCAGGCGGTCCTGGCGGGGGCATGGGTGGGATGGGCGGAATGGATTTCTAAGGCGCTCGATTTCTCATTGACAACAAAGAAGGCTCGCCCTGCGGCAGCCTTCGTTGCATCTCCGTTTCGCTCTTTGACGCCGAAACGTAGTCACGTTGCCAATCCGTTATGCTGTGGACTTCCTAGCTCGGGGCAGCGGTATGCATTTTAGTCAATTAAAACGGCGCGAGTTCATCACGCTTGCCGGGGGCGCGGCTGTCTCCTGGCCGCTCGTGGCCCACGCACAGCAGCCGACAATGCCGGTGATCGGTTTTCTGAACACCAGGGCGTCCGGTGATGACCCGCATCTTTTGGCCGCGTTCCGTCGCGGTCTGAAAGAAGCTGATCACATCGAGGGCGAAAACTTCGCGATCGAATATCGCTTCGCAGATAATCAATACGATCGATTGCCAGCACTGGCAGCCGATCTCGTTCAGCGTCAGGTGGCCCTGATTGCCGCGAATGGCCTCGCGGCACAGATGGCAAAGGCAGCAACCGCGACGATCCCGATCGTCTTCACGGCAGGGTTCGACCCCGTCGAGGTTGGACTTGTTGCTAGCCTGAGTCGACCGGGCGGCAACGTAACTGGCGTGACTATCTTGGATGTGGAGTTAGGGGCGAAGCGGCTGGAGCTGCTGCATGAGCTAGTCCCCACGGTGACCGTGATTGCCGCGCTCGTCAATCCGACCGATCCCGCTCGTGCCGAGACCACGTCGAAAGAACTGCAGACGGCGGCCCATACCCTCGGACTGCAGCTCCATGTCCTGCATGCCAGCACCCAGCGTGACTTTGATACGGTATTTGCAAGCTTGGTCCAACTGCGAGCAGGCGGGCTTGTGATCGGCGGTGAGCCATTCTTCAATAGTCGGAGCGAACAGCTTGGCGAGCTGACCATGCGCCATGCCGTGCCCACGGTTTATCAGTTGCGCACGTTCGCCGCAGCCGGTGGCCTGGCGAGCTACGGAGCCAGTCTTACGGACTCGTACCGTCTGGCCGGTGTCTACAGCGGGCGGATTCTAAACGGCGAAAAACCCGCCGATATGCCGGTCCAGCAGGCCACGAAAGTCGAGCTGATCATCAACCTCAAAACCGCCAAGGCCTTCGGCCTTACGGTCCCGCTTTCGCTGCTCGGTCGTGCCGACGAGGTGATCGAGTGAACCGGCGCGAACTCATCACGCTAATGGGCGGTACGGCGGCATGGCCACTCGCCGCGCGCGCAGCAGGGCGAGCGCACGCGGCGCATCGGCGTGCTTCTCGCTGCGACCTCCGATGATCTGCAATATCAGGACCGCCTTAAGGCCTTCGGCGAGAGGCTGGCGCAATTAGGGTGGACAGAGGGACACAATCTAAAAATCGACGTGCGGTGGGGTGGAGGTCACGCCGAGCTTACACGCCGATATGCGGCAGAATTGGCAGCGCTCGCGCCGGATATCATTCTGGCTTCGGGCAACGCGACAGTGACACCGTTGTTGCAGGCGACACGCATCGTTCCGGTCGTGTTTGCTGTCGTCGCCGACCCCGTCGGTTCGGGCTACGCTGAAACCTTATCGAGGCCTGGCGCGGCCGGGGGGCAATGCCACCGGCTTTACCCTGTTCGAATTTGGCATCAGCGCGAAATGGCTGGAATTGCTGAAAGACATCGCGCCGCGCGTGACGCGAGCGGTGGTCCTTCGGGATCCCACCAATCC
>JBKPOZ010000109.1:0-3860 GCA_046733355.1 Pseudomonadota bacterium
CGTTGCGTATCGATGTGGGCCCAATCGACGTGCGCGACGCGCGTGAGATCGAGCGCGGCATCGCGGGCGTCGCCCGCTCCGCAAACAGCGGCCTGATCGTAACGGCAGCCCCCGGAGCAGCAATTCATCGCGATCTGATCGTCAAGCTGGCGGCGCGCCACAAGCTCCCTGCCGTCTACTATGAACGCAACTTCGCCGCCGCTGGCGGTTTGATCTCGTATGGCCCTGACTTCGTCTACCAGTACCGGCTTGCGGCCGGCTACGTCGACCGCATCCTCAAGGGTGAGAAGCCGGCCGGCCTTCCGGTGCAGGCGCCGACCAAGTACGAACTGGTTATCAACTTGAAGACCGCAAAGGCGCTCGGCCTCGAAGTACCCCCGACCGTGCTCGCCCGCGCCGACGAGGTGATCGAGTGATGAAACGTCGCGAGTTCATATCGCTGCTCGGCGGTGTAGCTGCTACATGGCCACTCGCGGCGCAGGCGCAGCAGCCGTCGCGAATCGCCAAAATTGGACACCTTGAGTCCGGCTTTCCATCCAGCAGCCCAAACCTTGTGGCGGCATTTCGACGGGGTCTGCGCGAGTTTGGCTACATCGAGGGTCAAAACCTATTCATCGAGCGGCGCTACGCGGAAGGCCGTGAGGAGCGCCTTCCTCAGCTCGCTCGGGAACTCGTCGAATACGGCGTGGACGTTATCTTCATACCGGCCAATTCGAGGTGTACGATATTGCTGCCAACACGCTTATCGGAGCCGCCAGTCTGGGCACGGTCGGCTTGGATTGGCAGCTCGGCGGCCTTGTCGATCCGCCCGAAGGCGCCATCGGCGCCGCAGACGATTCCACCTCTCAGCTTGTGCAGGCAATGGCGAGCTTCGGCAGCGGTGGCGCGGCCGACGACTTGGATAGTGTCGTTGTCGGTCCCGATACGTCACAGCAGGCATTCCTGACGACGCCGCACGCCTGAGTGGAGGACGGTTAATGCCACTCCCGGATCAGGAGCTGGCGGCGCTGATCGTGGTCCAAGGCAAACTGCTTAACGGCCACGGCTTCGGCCCTGTCGCGATCCTCTACAGCGACGCCTCTCAACGCCTTTTTATTGCGCGACTCACGTTTTTGGATATGGTCAGGCTGCCTTAGATTCCCTCTAGGGTGTTTCATCTTCCCAACTTTGAAGCCCCGGCACCCCGGGGCTTCTTTTGCTATCGGATCACCCAAACCGGCGACAAAGCCAACTGCATTGGGCAATCGGTCTCACTAGTGCTTGCTGTCACGCATGGACTTGGTGACAAACTCCGCAATGGTCGAACGACAAAGGCCGCCCGGGAGCTTAGCCGAGCGGCCTGTGCGATGAACTGCCGGGACTGTGGGGGGCGTGTCCGGTTCCGTTCGTCGATTGTGCGAAGAATAACGAGGCTGAGTGATTTCTTTGATGGGTGTTTTTTTGAACAGCGGCCTGCATTTTTTGGACTGCCATTTATCGATTACATCCACATCGACGACGAACCTACGGCCGCGGCCGAGGCGCAGAGCACGACGTGTGCGGATTTGGGACCAGATGGTCAGGCGATCTTCTTCTTCCGCCGCCACCAACCGAGAAGGCCACCACTCGCCAAGATAACGCCGGGCAGGCCAGCACCAGCGATAGGACCCGGTACCGGCACCGTTCCTGGCGACCCCGGAACCCCGACGGGAGTGGTCATGATTGTCGCACCGACATTGCCCTGCGGCGCGAACGGAAAAGTCCCGCGATCCTGCGTGAAGTCGAAGACTTCAGTGATCGAGAACGGCTGGCCGGGGGCGAAGCCGGTGAGCGTCATCGTGTCGACCCTGAGTACGTCGCGAAAGTTGTCCTGGGCGATGAGCGTGCCGCCGCCAGTGACATAGTTGTCGCAGAACAATCCGCCGCCGCCGCAAATGAAAATTTGCTCGGCGACGGTGAAGCCGTTGCTGCCGGACGGCATTTCATCGGTCGCAAATCGGCTCGGCAGCGTGATCGAGTTGCCGGACGTGATCACGCCCTGCCACGTCGCATAAAGGCGAATGTTGCCGCCCTGCGGTGGCGCGAAGCCGTCGCTGAACGAGAATTGAAACGTCGGTGCTGGACCGCTGAGCCCGCCGCTTAGAATGTTGCCGGTTGGCGAATGACCATCGCGACGAGTTGAGCGAAGCCGAAGCCGCTGCCAAGCGGTAGTGGATGGGCGATGACATCGACGATTGGGCTGGTCGGAGTGATCGCGCCAGACGTGGCCGACAGCGTGCTAACCGGGCTCGCAACGGGTCCAGCGAGATTTTCCCGGTCTTATGATTGCGGCGGATGACTAGCAGCTCTGGCTGGGGGCTGCGTTCCACCGAGGCGGATTAGTTGTGCACACGGCTGTCGTGCACATTCATGCCATCGAAGATGGCATAGCGAAGCGGTCCGCTGCTCTGGATGACCCTCCCACACATGGGACAGATGTAGTTATGTCTCGGCGTTTATGTCAGCAGCTGGTAAATATTGAAATCGAGCGCCGCGACGACTAAGCTATTACCGAACGAGAATATCAGAGTTTGGCGTGCGTTTTCCCGATGAGTTCTGATCGCATAATTGCCGATGGCATTAAGGTGGCGCAGGATTTGTTGCGGCAAAGTTTGCCTCCGACGCACAATCTTACAGATGCCGGGGTAGTTCTTCGCTTCCGCGAATTCATCCGTTCCCAGGCGATACGATCAGCGTTGGAGCGCAGCAGCGACACAGCTCTCGCGTTTGCGTTGCGAGAGGTCGAGCGCGTACTCTGCGATCAATCGCGACCTCATCGCGAAACTATAAATCGGCTGTGGGACATACTCGACGATCCGCACCTGAACCAAGCCTTGGGTCTTCCAGGCAGCTCCCGTACGACCTTCGGGCCATACTCAAGCAGGCGTTAACCCCGAGCGCTCGCTGAACGAGGCCAGCAGCGTCGGCTTGGTGGCCGAGCTGCGCCGGCCCTGCGCCGGCCTTGCAAGGCAACGGATTTTTCGCACGCGGTTCACGCGCGATCTCGTAGTAAAAGGACCAACCTGCGGATGTAGAAAACGGACGCCGACGAGGGTCGCCTGTTTCCGGCCTGTTATTTACAGAGACTTGCGCAACGCAAGCGTGTGCGCCGTCAAAACGCATAACGGTTGAAGACAAGGTCGCGCGACAGCAAGGACGAGAGATGGTCATTCCCATCCGACCTGCGGAAAAGAGAATATGTCGCGGTTATCGAGCCGGTGAGTCTTATGACAGTGATTGCAGGACACTATCGTCTCGCCCGACTGTGAATATCTCTCCTTCCCTCTGCTCGTATCAGTCGAGATCGCAATCCGTCGCTTAGCATTGCCCCGAAATAAAATTCGCCAGAGATCGTTCTTCGAAGTTGCTGCACATATGTGGTGTCAGTCACGGCGCGCTCCTCCTTTGGAATGCATATAGCATCAGCGGTTGCGCTCCTTGCTCTCGAAAGGTCCTGCTCAGGGCATGAAGCTCCATACCTCGTTCCCTTACATCGGTTGGAAAGAGGGAAGCGGCGGTTCACGCACCAGCTCGCTCACATCGAGCACCTCACCACTTTCTGTAATATCGGACAGTAGAATGTCCACGAAGGGATGCTGGCGGTTGAACGCCGCACCACGCCGATATTTCAACGTGAAAATCTGTTCGATCGCTGCCAAGTTACGCTTGCCGAGCGCGTTGTATTGCGCGCGAAAAAGACTCCTCCGCTTGTCATAGCATCCAGGCTCGGCCCAATCGGCCATGACGCGCCTACTGATGAAACCTATCACCTGCTGATCCCCATCCCAACCGTGAAGCACCAATCCATCTCTGTTGTGAGGGCTATCATCGACGGCAAATTG
>JBKPOZ010000110.1:0-36977 GCA_046733355.1 Pseudomonadota bacterium
GCTAAGGGGTATGGAATGTCGGGCACCGGAACGTTATGCGGAAGCCTTCTTTGCGCGTAAGCTGCTTGTGGCTTAATAGAGCGAAGGAGCGTGACCGACGAGCGGAGCACCTCGTTCTTAAGCACCGCTGGTTGGATCTAGGCCTACCACGGCGCGATCTCTCGGCCATTAAATGAGCTAAGGCTCGACCAGCATGCATATGTTGGTCACGAGCGGGTGTTCTGCCGGCCCGTGGTCGAGCCCGAATTCGTTAATGGAGCGATGCTTGGCAACGCGTTGCGGAATTAAAGTGAAAAGCTCGAGTGTGGAGGATGCCGGCTTGAGGACTAGGACGATGGCAAAACTATCTTGAGCTTGAAAATCTCTTTAAAAAATGCCGATATTTCATTTTAATGAATGCCGATATTTCGCTACAGGAGGCTGGTGATGCCGTTATTGTATAAGTTGAAATTGCTGACAAGGCGGGGACGCTCCCATGCGACAACCTCTCCTATGTTTTTTATTTCTGTTCTTCCTGGGTGACTCACCATGTTGGGCCGGTGGGGATACCGCGGGTACCAACGCCAGAGGTAATTCCGGCGGCGAATCCGGTATTGTTGAGCAATTAGCGCCGGGCGACGGCAAATCGAGCACTGACATGACCTGGAGCCAAGGTCTGACATTCGACGTAAACGGGCCAATACCCGTGATCGTTGTCGACCAATTCGGCTACCCGACAAAAGCTTCAAAAATTGCAGTGGCTCGCGATCCGCAGACGGGCTACGACAACGCTGCCCACTTCGCGCCGGGAACTAGCTATGCCGTCGTTGATAAGTCCTCAGGCAAGATCGTTAAAAAGGGTCCGCCAACTGCTTGGAATGGTGGCGCCACAGACGACGCCTCAGGCGACAAAGTCTGGTGGTTTGATTTCTCCGATGTTGAGGTTCCAGGTACTTACACAGTCGTGGATATTGAAAAGGGATTCCGTTCCGTCGAATTCCAGATCGACGATCGCGTTTACCGAAATGTCCTCAAGCACGCTGTCAGAATGTACTTCTACCAGCGCGCCGGCTTCAACAAAGCCGCCGAGACGGCCGGCTCCGACTGGGCTGATGCTGCAAGCCATATGGGCCCCGGGCAGGATCCTCAATCCCTCCCGTGGCGGGGAAAGGGCGGTTTGATCAGTGGGTTGATCAAAAGGGATGTTTCGCAAATCAAAGATCTGCACGGCGGCTGGTTCGACGCTGGCGATTACAACAAGTATACAAGTTGGACAGCTCGCAATATAATCGTGTTGCTCCGTGCATATGACGAAAACCCCTCTGCATTCAGCGACGACAATGGCATAGCCGAGTCGGGCAATGGCGTGCCCGACATACTCGACGAAGTGAAGTGGGCATTAGATTGGTTAGCACGCATGCAAAACACTGATGGCTCACTGCTCTGCGTCCAGGGGCTGGACCAGGCGAGCCCACCGTCCGCTGCCATCGGCCCGAGCTACTATGGTCCCGCAACAACAGCGGCAAGCCTGATGGGCGCAGCAGCGTTTGCCTACGCTGCCAAGATTTATTCAGCGCGATCCGAGCCTGATCTTAAAGATTACGCTAACGATCTCACGACCCGTGCCAAAACAGCATGGGATTGGGCGGCTGCTAATCCAAGCGTCCTGTATTACAATAACGACGACACAAAGCAGCCTGGTTCCCGGGGACTTGCTTCGGGCCAACAGGAAATGGACGATACGCAGCGCTTGTTTGCAAAATTCGAGGCTGCTGTCTATCTTTATGAGCTCACCGGCGACGTGAGTTACAAAGGATTCGTCGAGTCGAATTACACGTCAATCGTTGCGAGCTATGGCCCGACACTGGAGGGCACGGATGGGCAAGAAGCGCTACTCTATTACACGCGCTTGCCAGGTATTTCCGCTCAGGTGAAATCTGCAATCTTGATGAAATTTGTGGCGAGCGCCACCAGGAACGCGGATCAGCTTCCCATGGTAATCAACAACAAAGACCCTTATCGCTCGCCTATTAAAGACTATACTTGGGGTAGCAACCAGTCGAAAGCCTTACAAGCGAGGCTATATCAGCTTTTGGCAAAGTATGGCAACGATGCTGCCATTGCAGCTAAGGCGGACTCGGCAGCGATGGGATACCTCCACTATATTCACGGCGTCAACCCACTCGGTTTTGTTTATCTGACGAACATGAAATCGGCTGGTGCAGAACATTCCGCCAGCACCATGTTTCACAGTTGGTTTGCTCACGGCACGCGCTGGGGAAGGGTCAGCGCTGCCATGCCTGGCCCACCACCCGGATATCTTGTGGGAGGGCCCAATCCAGGTTTTTCATTGGATAAGTGTTGCAGCGCCGCCGCCGGAACAGCGGGATACCGGTGCCATGGCGCGGCCGCTTTTTCATTTTGCAGCCACGGTTACGCGCCGCCGCTCGGGCAGCCGGCACTGAAGTCGTATCGACAATTTAACGAAGGTTGGCCGGCGAATTCCTGGGAGGTAACGGAACCATCTACGGGCTATCAGGCACAATACATTCGTGTTTTGGCCAAATACATCCGTTGACGGCATCGAAGTGGCTTCTTGTGGCGTGTGCGTTCGCGCCGTGATCATCCCGGCGGTTGCACAGATCTGCTTCGATTCCGGCCTCAATGCTCTCAGCGCGGCAGCCGATAGCAGGCGATGCCGCCGGGTCACGACGGGACTTGTAGTCTAGGTATGTATAACAGTCGTCGACAGAGTCCAATCCAATAGAGTGCCAGAATGTCCAAAGCCCCAATGCATTCCTTCGAGCCGGCTCGGGCTAGATCTTCCACTCCGATGATTGACATGTGCGCAATCGTCTCGATCTCGGCATGTTTTTACGGTTCAATAGTGGCGTCATTGATGTCTATCACCTTCTCCTCCGAACAAACGCTGCTAGGTCTTGTGGAGAGCCGCCCGGAGAATAGAATTTTCTGGCCTGCGCTGGCTGCGATTTCCCTCGTTTTGGCCGGGCGAAATCGTTTTAGACTTAGTTTGCCTCCCAACATCATCTGTCTCCTCGCGTATCTTGCGTTTGCTGGAGCAAGCGTCCTGTGGGCTTTCAGACCAGAACTCTCGTTCATTAGGTTTACGCAGCAGGTGATGATTCTTACATCCATTGTTCTGCCTGCCATGCTGGCGATTCGAACAGGGGATCTGATGCGCGCCCTGTTTCTATGCTTCGCATTCGCCTCGATCCTGAATGTCTTTTTTGTATTGGGCAGACCCTTGTCTGCCGGCAACAATGAGAACTTTGGGTATGCTGGATATTTTGCGGATAAGAATTCTATGGGACAAGTGGCAGCGATCGCTGTTTTGCTGGCACTTCACGAAATGTTCTATCCCGGTCGACGACGAGCGTTGGGTATTATCATTGTCGTCATCGCGACTTTACTCCTCTTCTTAAGCAATTCCAAAACATCGCTCGGCCTTGCACTTTGTGCTCCATTCCTGGCTGGACTTACGTTGATTATCGGAAGGAGAATGCGCATTTCCTCGGCGACCGTTCTATTGTCCATACTATTTTGCTACGCCGTATTGTCTAGCGTATCTGGCTTCACGATGAATCGCGTATCATATATGCTATACAACAATCCGGACTTCTCGGGTCGTATATATATATGGGATTTCGTGCAACATGAGATCGCACGTAGGCCGTTCTTGGGATGGGGATACCAATCCTTTTGGCTGGTAGGACCCGACGGGCCCAGCATCGTTGATGGCTCAGGCTGGATCAAGATGATGCCGCATGCCCACAACGGCTATTTGGATGTGAGGCTGGAGACGGGGCTCATTGGCTTTGCTTTGTTCCTAAGCTTCATCATCACAACCCTCTACGCGATTGGGCGCGTGGCAGACCGCGACCCCGTTCGGGCATGGATCGTGCTCTCACTTGCTCTCTTTGTTATCTTCGACAACTTCCTTGAAACCGTGTGGATGCGCGGCTTCGGCGTCTTGTGGGTGGTGTTTGTGACTGTCGCTGCCGAAGCTGGTCGATACTCGCGGCCTTTTGTGCCGACACGGGCGGCGTATGGATCGAGGACTCCAAGACCGGGTAGTCTTGGCCTCTCACGAGGGCTAAGGCCCCTCGACTCTCACAAAAATTCGCCCCCTTGAGCCCGAGACTCTTTCAGATATGCCAACCCCGGTAGTCTCCTGATGCGCCGCCCATCGACATCGTAGGGCACCACCGCTCCGTGCGGGGCGGCGAGATTCGGATCGATGAGGCCAGAGCGCCTCAGTATCCTCTTCGTTTCCCAGACGCCGGCCAGCCCTCCGCGCTTTGGCGCTCAGGCGCGGGTGCATGGATCGCTCAAACCGCCGAATCCAGGCCCAATGGTCTTCTATGCGACCTGTGGCCTGTGTTATGCGCGCGTAGGGCGGCGAAGGCCGCCGCCCGAACCCCTGGCGGGGTCCGAGACTTCGACGTGATCATCGCAGCGATGTCGGTGGGCCGGATGCCGCGGATGAAGTGGGCGGCGCCATCGAGGTTCAGCGGAGCGGGCTCCCAATAAAGCAAGCAAAGCGGGTCGTCCGAAGCGAACGAGTTGGCCGGCGCACCGCTCACGCCATCGACGAACACGCCGTAGAGCACGCACTCGGAGAAGTCGATCTGCCCAGCAATCGCGGTGGGCCAGGGGCGCCCCGTAGTGGCCGCGACCCGCGCCAACATCCGCCTGACGATCATCGGGTCCCAGGCAACAAGGGACGAGATGTAGTCCGGGTACGGCGGCTCTGCCGGTGGCAAACCCAGAAGTGCGCGGGCTACCCGGTGCCAAGTCATGTGGCGCGGCAATCGCTTGTCGACATGATTGGGCTTGCAGAAGAAACGCACCTTGCCATCCCGGACGAACATTTCGGCAGTGAACCGTCGAACGAACTCGACATCGGAATCGGCGATCAGCACCACGTCGTTCTCCGACGCCGCGACCGCGGCGAGCTTGATCACCTGTTGCTGGATCCAACCACGTACCGGTGGGAACGGCCGCCTCAGGTTAACCGTGATATTACTGAACGGTACGCGTACGAACGCGCGAGGCAGGAGGTCAGCGTCGCAGCGGATATGCGTACGAGCACTGGCGAGCCGACCGAACAGCTTGAGGTCCGGCCGAGGCACGATGATGTGATGCTGGACCGTATCGGGGGCGTTTTCGAGCACCGACCGGTTCAACGCCACGCACAGCTCGAAGTCAGGTGCGAAGCTTTTCGTGATCACAGCAATGCGCGTCATGGCTCTGAATCCTAACGATTTCCGATTTAGTTTATTTTAGAGAAGCCGCCAAGATTAAGTCGCCGGCGCCCCGTTTTCGTCTTCTGCGACTTAGACGCTCCCGCCGTCGACCGGCACGTTGCCTTCATCGCAACAAATAACTTCTGTTCCGCTGGTTTTCCAGCCTCTCCCGCAATGTCCTCGCCCCGATCTGCGAATCAAACCGATTGATGATGGTGGGCCGCCCGGCCTGCGCCAACCTTCGCCGCAGGTCCGGGTTATCCTGAAGCCTTGCCATCGCCCCCGCAAGCGCCTCCACATTCCTTGGCTCGACCAGTAACCCGTCTACTCCATCAGTGATGATCTCCCCCACACCGCCGGCTGCCGTGCCGACAGTCGCAACTTCCATCGACATCGCCTCCATATATGCCACCCCAAGCGGTTCCGAGTGGCTTGCCAATACAAACACATCCGTCCTCCGCATCTCGTCGATAATCCGCTCTTCCGATACCGACCCCTCAAACTTCACTTCTTCCGCGATGCCCAGTTCCTTTGCAAGAGATTCAAGGTCATGTCGCTGCGGCCCATCCCCCAGTACTCGCAACGTCACTTTCCTTCGCTCCGTTATCAGCCGTGCCACAGCACGTAACAAATCATCATGCCCTTTGCTTGGATGTAGCCGCCCAACTGTTAGGACGCGTAGCGTCGCGTCGCGATTGTCCTCATTTCGATCGGGCATCCACTTGCGTGTGTCCACTCCGATCCGTCCCAGCAGTGCCTGATCTGGCCGGAGATTTGGGTAATCCCGCTTTATTTGCGCCAGCAGCCACCCTGCAATGGCAATCGTAAAGTCCGCCTCTCCAAGTTTCTCCGCCATCGCTCCACCCCACCACTCGATGTTAGCGTTCAAGGTCATTGAATACCCCACGCCGGTCAACCGCTTCACCATCATCGCCAAAATGGCCGTATTCGCGCAGCTATGGCAATGCAAATGCTCAATCCCGCGCCGCTTCACCTCCCTCGCCAAAACACACGCCGGGACGTGCAACGGTAACAACGCTTTCCACGTCGGCCTCTCCTCCAGCGGCAAAGTCGCCGTCATCCCCGCGCATCGCGCAAATCCCAGCGGCCTCGTCATGATCGTCCACACCATCGCCCCGAACCAATCCACAAATTGCCTCGGCCACAGGTACACCGTATCTTTCTGCGCCGACTCCGCGAAGGCGTGCCGCGCGCGATCCCGTTTCGACGGCCGTCGCGTCGAGAAAATCGTGATTTCGACACCGGATTCCCGCATGTGGACAATTTCCCGCCACATCCACACATGCGTCTGGCCGGGGAATTCAGGTATGATATATCCCAACACCATGTTGCCAATCCGTTTCTAGGCTCCAGCGCCAGCACATACCCACAAATGGCCCATGCAACAATTCTCAGTTTCATCGAACCGTCCAAAGAAATCTCGGCCGCCCAATTCAAGCCTGCCGTTACTTTTAGCAGTTTGATTAATTTTAACGTTGGGGCGTTTATGTGATTTACTTCGACTTTTAACCGAAAATCTAGCATATGCGCCTAGTAGAACCTGCCAAAAAAGCTCTTCCATGAGATGACCGCCCCAGCAGTCGTCGGACAAAGTGCGTCTCCTCGATGCTGCTCGACTCAAAACGCTCGAACTGGATGGCCACCGACCCGGCTTATAAACAGTGGATAACAATCAAGAGCCACCGCGATCGAACGGAGAACTACGTTTCGAGGGAGCATGCGCGCATGAGTCAATGTCGCCGCAGGCTGGTTACGCTGTCACCAACTTTCGCCCATAGGTCGCTTGCAACATCATTGGAAGCATGAGGAAGATTGGGAGCGTCCGGGCTTGTTGTCACGTCGCACCTTTCTCAACAGCACGCTCGGCGCCGGTCTGGCGTCGGCCACTTCGCACCAGGCGGCGGCTCAGACGCCTCCCGTTCAACTCGCGCGCGAGCGGCTGATCGTTGACGCGCAGGTCCATCTATGGAAGGCGGAATCGGCGGACTGGTGGTGGATTCCCCGCCTCCGTCCGAAACCGCAAAAGCCCGAGCCGTTCACCATCGAGAAGCTGGTGCCGTTGATGGACGAAGCCGGGGTCGATCGCGCTGTCATCGTGCCGCCGGACTGGTCGGGCTATCGCAACGATTATGGTCTTGAAGCGGCCAAACGATACCCTAATCGCTTCGCTGTCATGGGCCGCATCCCATTGACGAATGCGCGATCGGCCGCGCTTCTGCGGACATGGAAAAAGCAGCCCGGGATGCTCGGGGCGCGGGTCGAAGGATGGCCCACGGACGGCACCGCCGACTGGTTCTGGCCCGCAGCCGAGAAGGCCGGGCTTCCCGTCATGTTCCTGATCAATGGTCGGTCAGCGCAAGTCGTCCGCATCGCGGAACGCCACCCCCAGCTCACGCTGATTGTCGATCACATGGGCGTGACAGCGGATGTCGTGAAAACCGGCAAGTTGGCGGACGCGATCGATCAGACGCTGTTGCTTGCCAAGTATCCGAATGTTTCCGTCAAGCTGTCAGCAGCTCCCAACTATTCAACAGAATCCTATCCGTTCCGCGATTTTCTTCCGCATATTTGGCGGCTGTTCGATGCTTATGGTCCGCAACGCTGCTACTGGGGAACTGACATCACCAACGGTTTCGACAGGGCTACGTACCGTCAGCGCATTACCCATTTCACCGAGGAACTGCCGTTCCTATCGGAAGAGGACAAGGATTGGATCATGGGTCGCGCTATTGTTGCGCGACTCGATTGGTCCCCAGCATGACCTCCCGGCGGCCGAGATGGGCCCCGATCCTGGTGGTTGCATTGGCCGCGGCTATCGTTGCTGTTTCCCCCGTTCGGGAGCCGGTTCTGCGAGCCGCAGGATGGGCGCTCATCGTCAACGAACCAGCAGCACCCGCCGACATCATCGTCATAGTACCTGGTATCGGCGGCGCGGGGACGCTCGAAGCGGCGGATCTCGTGCAAAGCGGCATCGCGACGCGAGTTGCGGTTTTTGCCGACCCTCCGAGCGGAGAAGACCACGAGTTCATCCGCCGGGGGCTCCCTTACGAAGATGCGGCTGCAAGGCAGATTGACCAACTAAAGTGGCTCGGCGTAACGGATGTCGTGCAAATCCGTAGAGCCGATACTGAAACCGAAGGTGTAGCCGAGGTGCTTTCGGCATGGTGCGACCAGCATCGATTCCGATCCATTGTGTTTGTGGCCAATAGGCAGCACTCGCGACGATTGCGGCGAGTGCTTGATCGGGTCATGAAAGTCCATTCGACACGTATCACAGTTCAACCCTCGCGCTACTCGGGTTTTGACCCGGACCAATGGTGGAAGACTCGCACTGGCGTCCGGATAGAAATCGTTGAGCTCCAGAGGCTCGTGCTCGAAGTCGTTCTGCACCCAATATCATTTTGATTACGAGAGAGTTTGCCGGCTTGCAACTGCGAAGCCCTCGCCCTCGGAGCGCACGCCATTATCCTCCTTGATCAGGCCGGTTGGCATGGCGCCAAAGCGCTGGTGGTTCCGAACAACATCTCACTCGTGCCGCTGCCACCGCGCGCACCGAACTCAACAGCCAGGAAAATATCTGGCAGTTCATGCGTCAGAATTGGTTGTCAAACCGGATTTTCAAATCCTTCGACTATCGACCACTGCTGCTGCGCTCGGAACACACTCATCGACCAACCCTGGAAGATTATGTCCATCGGGCGACGCGAATGGGCAGCAGTCAGTCACTCAATCTTAGGATTGGTATTAGCTTGAGAGCGTGATCATTGAGGCTTTCCGAGCTTGCCTGTTCTCAGCCTCCTGTGACCAAGTTTCGGGCAGGTACCGAGCCTCACGCTCGATGAATCAGATCACGTTGTGTCGGCACACTGTGCCGTATCGTGGCCTCTACGCTATGACCCAGTCCGATGCGTGTTCTTTTTTGGCAGAGCTCGCGAAACCGCCGAGGTGATCGGCGCGCTTGCAGGAACGCGGGACAAACTGCCGGTCCTTCTAGGCAACTCCGGAGTCGGAAAGTGCTCGCCGGCGCAGGCGGGCGTGCTTGCCGCCCTGATGAGGCAGGCGTGGCCCGAAACAACCGAAACTCCCGGCGCGTGGCCCCAGGCTTTGAATGCCAGCTGCCGCTCGTGAAGTGCTAAATTTGCTGGGAAGTTGGCGGGTGCATCCTTTGGGTGTGATTCATCGGGCTTTGGCGAGCCCAGCAAAGGAGCACCGTATAGCGACCAGGCTACCTGCTTCGCAGCGCTCGCGTGAAGAGCTAACCTCGCTACGGACGGCTGTGATGTGCCGTTGGGATAAATTGCCGCCGCTCGATGCCGGATATGCAGCGACATCGCTGAGGTCGGCGAGGGCGAGCCTCATCAAACGGCGTTAGGCGTGCCCGCGTCGAACCTGGCCTTGGCGGGCAGCACGTAGGTCGCGCCCGTTGACGGACCGACCCACGGCCACCGGTTGTTTCCGAAGAAGGCTGATTTCGAACTCAGATAGAGCGAATTCGGGATTGGCTTCGGCGTGCTCGTGTCGGTCGCGCCGCGGCCGCCGATGCCGTGCGCGTGAGCCAATCCCGGTTCCCTTCGCGTAGCAGCGTTTGATATGTCGTTGGCTGGAACGTCCAGGTGCCCGGATCTTGTTCTGCACCGATATACCACATTGGCACTTCGCCGGTGCCCGAGAGACGATCGAACTGCTCGTAGGAGAAATATTTCTGCGCGGCTTTATATCTGCCCGTATTCACGACGATGAGCTGTTGCCCCTGCTTTTCAAGGACGTTGCCCACGAAATTGTGGCGTCAACAATGCGCGTTCACGCTCGCGGCCATGGGCGGCATCCCGATATCGACATAGGGAACGATAGCGTCGGATGTGGTGAAAGTATTAAGGGTCGATGCGCAGCGCGGATCGCGGAAAGATGATTGCGGAAAAGTGTGACGTCGATGATATTCCCCCAGTAGTCGCCGGCCGTGAAATTGTGCGAATAGTTTCCTTCGCCCATGTGAGTCGTCGTCATGTGCTCAGTATTCAGCCCGGCCTCTGGTAGATGGGGTAGCCAGCACCGAAAGCGTCATCCATGTAGTTGTACGTGTCACATTGGCGACAAAACCTTGAGCGCGTCGGAGACCTGGAATGATCGTTGTGTTGATCATAATAATTGCTTTCAGACCTTCACGGTCGTACGCTTGTTTGGGATTTCGCGGTTTATGAGATCAGACGTAGTCCGCTCTTGGGATGGGGATACCTACTTTTGGCTCGTAGGCCAAGCATTGTTGAAGACCCAGGCTGGGTCAAGTTCTGCCAAATGCGCAAAACGGCTATTTGGATCACGATACTGGAAATGGGGCTCGTTGGCTTTGCTTTCCTCGCAATCTTCATCATAACAACGCTCCATGCTTTTGGGCGCTGGCAGACCGCGACCCCGCTGGGCACGTGGATGCACGGCGCCGATTTGTTGTGGGTGGTGTTTGCAGTTGTCGCTGGGCGGCTTTATCAGCCGACAAGGGTGACGTACGGTTTGAGGCCCTCAAGACCGGCCACTCCTGGCCTCTCACAAGGGCTGAGGCCCTGGCGCCCCAGCACTGACATAGCAGGGCCCCGCCGCTCCGTGCCGGCCGGCCCAGATCCGGATCGATGAGCCCAGAGCGCCTCAGCATCCTCTTCGTTTCCCAGACGCCGCCCAGCCCTCCGCGCTTTGGCGCCCAGGCGCGGGTGCATGGGCTGATGACCCAGCTGGCGCGACGTCACGACCTGACGGCGGTGACGCTTGTCGACGATGAGTTCGACGTCGAGGAGTGCCGCCGGGCCATGCAGGCTTACTGCCGCGAAGCGGTGCTGGTCCCAAACTCCTACGTTCGGCGAGGCCTCGCCAAGCGGCTGCTGCAGCTCCAGTCCCTCGCCTCGACGCGGAGCTTCGAGCGGCTGCAGGTCACAGTGCCAGCGATGCAACGGGCCCTGGACCGGGTCCTGCGGGCCAGGCGGTTCGACATCGTCAACCTGGAGTTCACCTTCCTTGGCGACTGCGATCTGCGCCAAGCCCCGCCTGGCGAGAGGCTCCCGCCCCTAGTGGTTGACTCGCACAACATTGACTACGACCTGGCCCGGCAGTACGCCCGCGCCGGCAACAGCCTGACCCGTCGCCTCTACGCGGAGGCAAACTGGCGCAAGCTGCGTCGCGAGGAACTGGGAACCTACCGCGACTCCGACGGAGTCTACCTGTGCAGCGCGGCGGACGAGCGACACCTACTCGACCGGCTCCCCGGGGTTCGCACGGCGGTCATTCCGAACGCGGCGGACGTCGAGTACTACCACCCGCGGCCCACGGACCCGCCGCCGGATGGGCGCACTGTGGTCTATTTCGGGCTTCTCTCTTACGTCCCCAATATCGATGCTGTGATCCACTTCATCAAGGACATCTGGCCCCCCATCGCCAAGGCGCATCCCGAGGCGCGCTGCAAGATCATCGGCGGCCAACCGCCGCCGTCGCTCCTGGCGCTGGGCGGCCCCCGGGTCCAGCTGACAGGCTTTGTGTCGGACCTGCGGCCGCACCTTGCGTCGGCCGCGGCGGTGGTGGTGCCGCTACGGCTAGGGGGTGGCACCCGCCTCAAGATCGTCGAGGCCATGGCCATGGGAAAGGCCATCGTCTCGACCACGCTGGGCGCCGAGGGGATCGAGGCCGTCCCTGGGTGCCACCTCCTCGTCGAGGATGAGCCCGCGGCCTTCGCGGACGCGGTGAACCGCCTGCTGGCCGAGCCCGGCCTAGCGGCGCGCATCGGCCAGTCGGCGAGGCAGCTGGCGGTGGAGCGATATGCCTGGAGCGAGGCGGCACGGACGCTTGAGAGCTTCTACCGACGGATCCTTGAGGCCCGCTCGTGAAGGCAATGCAGATTGCATTCGCGCTCCAGCAGGCTGAGAGCGGAACGCAGGTCGCCGAAGTGTGCCGCAACATGGGCATCTCGGAAACGAAGTTCTATCGCTGGAAGCAACTCTATGGCGGCTTGATGCCATTCGGGATGAAGAAGTTGCGGCAGCTCGAGGAGGAGAATACGCGATTGCGCAGAGTGGTCGCCGATCTCACGCTCGATAAAGAGATGCTGCAGGAGGTGATCCGCCGCAAACTATGACGCCTGCCGCGAGAGAGTCCGAACCCCTCACACAGCCGCATGATCAGATCGCACGCCCGCCAGCGCACCACGCCATGGATCGCAGGGATCGGACCCTCATTTACGATTCGGGCGAGAAAGGCCTTGTGCCTGGAGTTGAGCTTGGGCGGCACTCCCGGAGAAGGGATATTGATGAGACCGGCCGTTGAACCAGATCACCCAGTCCTGCAGCGTCTGACGATCCATGCCACCGATCGTGGCCGCCTCTTCCCGCGAGGCACAAAACGGCGAACCTCGCCGGCGGTGTAGTTCGTCCGCACCGGAATGGCCTGGCCCATGGCAAACACCTCAGTTTGCCATCTTGAATCATGCCGCGATCGATTCGGGAGTCCCTAGCGAGTCAGCCACTCAGCGGCTTGGTATAAGATGCCTTTCTTATTGTATCAGCAAGAGCTAATAAGATAGCATGGAGTGTATTTGGTGAGGTGCCATGTCGAGGGAAGAAAGCGTCTATTTCCTCGGGTCTCGTTTTGATACTGGATCGATTGAAGAAGCAGTTTGCAATATTCTTGCTGAGACGCGGGGATGCTTCAAGTATGTGGTCACACCGAACGTGCACCACATGGTTAGATTGCTCGAGGATCCTGCTACCATGCAGCCGCTCTATGAGCGGGCGTGGCGTGTGTTTTGCGACAGCCGCGTGTTGAGCCGCCTGGCTTGGTTCAGCGGTCTGCGCCTGCCCGTCATTACAGGCAGTGATCTGACAGCCCGACTCATTGCACTTGCAGGGGAGCAACGCCTTACGATAGCACTCATCGGTCCAACGGCCGCGGCTTGTGCCGCGCTGGGAAGCAGATATCCGGGTCTCAATGTTGTGTTTCACACGCCGCCTATGGGGTTCATCAAATCGGAGCATGAAGTCAAAAAGTGCGTCGACTTTGTTGTCAAGACACAAACTGCCCTAGTTTTTTTGGCAGTCGGAAACCCCCAGCAAGAGGTTCTCGCCCGCCACATTGCTGACCACCCGCAGGCCCGAGGGGTCGGATTGTGTATAGGTGCTTCGATCGACTTTCTCACCGGAAAACAAAGTCGCGCGCCGGTCTGGATTCAAAAGGCTGGCTTGGAATGGCTGCACCGTCTTCTGTTGGATCCGCGACGGCTTGCTTCGCGTTATTTGATTGAATGTCCCCGGATCTTTTACCTGATTTGTTTAAAGCGCAGCAGCACAAGTTATACGAAAACCCGCAGACCCTGACTCATCCTGCGTGAGTTCCAGCGGGACATCCATTGCAAAAACGTACGGGTGGTCCAATGAGATATGGTACACCGCTCAAGCGCAGACGTTGCCGAAGATGAGTCAAGTTTTCCGCAGTTTGGTATAAAACCGGGAATTGCGCTCTGGTGTTTTTAAGTTTTTTATTCAGCATTAGAAGTAATCCGGGAAAACGAACATCGACGGTGCGGGCATTTCAAAAATCAACTCTGCTCCGCTTATTTGTCTGCATCGCCTTTCTGAAGGCGAGAATGGCCTTATTTACGTAGCGCGCGGTAGCAGGCGATGTCTTAAGCTGCCGAGAGAAGCTGGCGCCGTCTCGATGGTCATATCAGTTGCCGAAAATCATCCTCGGTGCAAGGTTCACCGACGGAATTGAGGTCGTCAGATCGAAAGCTCGAGCAGTTGCCGCCTGAACCCTTCCGTCATCAAGATTCGGCCATAGCTTTCGCCGGACGACAACCAACGGCTCGACCAACACGGCCAAATCGGGAAGGTTCTCGACAAGCTCCCTGATACGCGCCTCGAACTTGACCGTCCCGATCATGCCCACCTTAAGGCCGAAGTTGCGCAAGGTGGCACGCTTCGTTCTCGATGGCAATGGCCTTCGATTGAAGCAGCTTGCGATGGGTCAGCAGCACCCGAAGCTTCTGATCACATCGAGGAATAATTTAGAAGTGCCGCTGCGATGTTGCCGCCAGATTCCGTAGCATTCATCGAACGCGGCCTTCTGTTCTTTCCTCTCGCCCATGACCATGCGGACACAGGGCGAGATGAAATGACTTCCTCCTCGCCTTCGCGTCGGCATCTTCACCCTAGCTTGTTTGGAGTGCCCGCATCAAATCGAGCTTTGGCTGGCAACACGTAGGTCGCTCCCGTTGACGGATCGACCCACGGCCACGGGTTGTTGCTGAAGAACGCTGGCTTCGAGGATAGATACAGCGAGTTCGGCATTGCCTTGGGCGTGCTCGTGTCAGTATTTCCACGACCGCCGACGCCGTGCCATCTCTGCCTCTGGGTAAACCAGTCCCAATTTCCCTCACGCAAGACTGTCTGGATAGTATTAGCCTCCCAAGTCCACCCAGTGGGGCTCTGCATAGCCCCGATGTACCACATCGGCACCTCGTTGCCAGGAGATAACCTATCGAGTTGTTCGTACAGCCAAGTAGTCTGGGAGCGAGAGTATTTGGGCATGCTGACGGAGATCAGCTTCTGATCTTGCTTCCCTAGCACGTTGCCAACGAAGCTTTGCCGTAAGTTACGTGCGTGGACAGATGCTGCCAAGCGTGGCATGCCGATGTCGGCATAGGGAATTGGCCCACTCATGTACTTGTCGAGCGGAGGCGACGCTGCGCGGGTGGCTGATAGATGATTGCGAAACAGCATGATGTCCACACTGTTTCCAAAGCCGCTGCCAGCCGTGTAGTTAGGAGCATAGTTACCCTCACAAAGCTCCATGTGAGAGGTAGTCATGTGCTCGCAATTGAGAGCTGCTTCCGGCAAATCTGGATAGGGTGACCCAAAAGCATCGTCCATGTAATTATAAGCGATGACATTTCCGCCCCCGCCCGGACGTGCGACGATATTCTTGTTAGCGTACCACATGATATTGTTTTCGATCAAGCAATCGGACGTGCTGTGATTGATATCAAGAATGTAAGTACCAGCTGGTTCCGGATTAGGCGTTTCGTGCATGAAAGTTTCACGAACCTCGCAACGATAACAGCTACTGAGCGAGATCGCTTGACCTCGAAACCAATGCAGATCACAATGCTTAATCCAGCAATACGCTGCATTATTCATTGCGATATGGGCCCAGCCACCAGTCGTTCCATAAGTGTAGAGATCTTCGATGCCGACGCCAGTTCTGGTAGGACCATTGGGATCAAAACGAGTGACTTGAGCGTTATAAATAGGATCGAAGGCGCAATGTAGCGGCGTAGCAAAAGTTAAAGTGTTGCCGCTGATCGCGGTGATCTCCATGATTTGACCGAGCGATCGATCTTGTCGTGTATACCAACGCCGTGATCCGCCACCCGGACCATCAGATTGCGTTCCCCAAAACACGTCAGGATGATTGTTGGTAATTTGGTCGATAAGCACAAACAGTCCAACTCTGAATGAAGAGGTGCCAGTGACAGTCACTGAAAAAGACCCTTTCGGTGCGACGGCCGTAAGATTCACGCTCACATTGTTCTGATAAGGATCGACCGTGTTGACAGTAATAATAGGGCCAGCTTGTTGCTGATTGATTTTAATAAGTTGCGTGGCCGTCGGATCTTCCACGAAGACGCCACCATTGCCCTTTGCCAGGGCGCGACCAGGACCGGCACCGCGTAAAGTCATATTATTTTTGTTGAAAACAACACAGCGCCAACCTGGACCACCATTGATACGGAACACACCAGCGGTGAGCTGCACTACTTGCCCCTCTGGACAAGCGTTGATCGCTGCCCGAATTTGGGGATCATCGTCCTGCCCGCCACCGAGAGGCGAGAGCGTCTTGAAGATCGTCGTGCGGTGCGGAATGCCGCCCCGCGCCGTCAATCCCGGCTTGGTCCAATCGGTCATCCGACTGGCCGGGATGATTTGCCCGATAGGCAAAGTGCCATCGGTGATCGTGAACGGTGCGAACGCGCCCTGCCCGCCACCCTGCTCGGCGCGTGCCGCCCGCGGCCAGGCGGCTGCGGCGCCGCCAAGCAGGGCGATGAACTCGCGGCGTCTCACGTCGGACATGGGCCTCCCTCCCTATCGCCCAGGAATGACCACCAGCATGCCGCAGGCCTCAGCCCGCCACAAAAGTGGGCGGAAAGTAGCCACCCTCAGAAGGTTTTTGTGCCATGGGCATCAAACCAACATCGCCTGCGAAGCGCTAGGCACTGGATTTCTTAGGGTGAATCTAGGAGCCCGTCCACTTATGTTGGTAATGCGGGCGAGCAAAGGTCCAAGAGGTTAAAATAAGCGCAAACGGCAGCCTCAGGCTGCCGCGGCGCTTGCTTCGAGGCGATTAACCTCGCCGCAGACAGACTCCTGAGAAAACTTCAGCAGGTTGTGGGCCGTGCAGACGATCGCCCATTCGGCGCGCATCTTCGCGATGCCGCGCATCAGGAACTGAGGGAGCCACGCGCCTGCTTGATCTGCCCAAGCGATGCGGGATACTTATACTAAAACTCGGAGACGCTGTATCATGCTGTCCGGGGCCCCCCGGGACAGTCATTGCAACAACCTCTGACGGTCCAATGGGATATGGGAGCCCCGCTCTGATAACGGACCATGCGGCGCATGAGTCTAATATCTCCGCAGGCTGGTTCTTTACATGAGGCTGCTGCGTCAAGCGGTTTGTCGTTGTCACAGGAACTGAGCTGTCCGCGAGATCGTGATTCTTTCCGACGTCCGGCGCACCGGCGTCTTGATCCTCCTCGGATAGCCCTTGCCGTTACGCAGGCACAACGTCGAAGTGGGTTTTATCTTTCCAGATCCTCCCAAGAGGAGGGTGAGCCTGCGCACCACGGCGACGCGCGCGCGCTTCGGCCCGCGCCGCTTCATCCGCTTGAGGCCCCAGCTCTTGAGCGCCGATGGCCTCTTGACCGTGGTCAGGAGCACGTTCGCCGCCTCGTAAAGAT
Source organism: Pseudomonadota bacterium (assembly GCA_046733355.1). Classification (GTDB taxonomy): domain Bacteria; phylum Pseudomonadota; class Alphaproteobacteria; order Rhizobiales; family Xanthobacteraceae; genus VAZQ01. Next base: position 17,254 of record JBKPOZ010000110.1, read on the forward strand.
AATGGCGCGCCTGCCGCGTGATGCCAAGCACCACGTCCGTCTCGCTGGATTGGTAGCGCCAAGCGTGAGCCCCAGATAGGCTCCGACGCTGCGCATCCGACGGAACCGGTTTATGTCCTCGATCGCCGCCATGAAGGCCAACGTGACGATCGGGCCGGCCCCTGGCACGCTCATCAGGCGCCAGCACACCGGCGAGCGCCGCGCCAGCTCCTTGAGCTGCTCGTCGAGCCGCGCAATCTAGCCTTCGATGGCCGCCAACGCCTCTAGCAGCGCCGTCACGCTCGCGTGGAGCATGTTATTGCGCCGCACCGCCTGATGCGCTGCCTCGGCAAACTTCTTGGTCCCCTGCCGCGACGGCAGTCGAATACCAAACCGCCGCAGTAGTGCGCGCACCTGATTGCCCAACGCACGTTTAGCTCGCACCAACTGATCGCGCGCCCCCAGCATGGCCTTCAGCCGGTGACTGTCTTGCAACTTCACATACACCGTGCGGCACCACCCAGTCGCAGCATCTCTGCTAGCGCATAGGCATCCACCTTATCCGATTTCACTCGCCGGCTCTTGACCGCATCCGCCGCCGCGCGCGCGTCCATGCACACTGTGGGAAACCCCACTTTGGCAAGCTCACGCCCAAGCCAAGGAGTCATTGATCCGTTTTCCAAGCCGATCTTCGCAAGCTTCCCGCCCCAGCGCTGCAAGGCTCTAGACAATGCCTCGGGATGCGTATCCACCACCCCTGCCGGCCTTGTCGACCACACACACCGCCGTCCGCTTGAAACTCCAATCCTGCAAACATCCTCGTCGCTGCTCTCCTTCCTTCGCTAGAGGAATCACCAGCGGAAAGGGTCGCCTTCCCGCTGGAGAGCAGCAACCTCACGCATGGGATGTATTAGTCGAGCGCAGCACCTCGAGCCTACCGGCTCAAGGCGAGCAACGCCGCTCCTCTTATTTCAACATCAATCGGGACGATTCCTTGCGCGCAAAAACCATGATGTTCTTATAGTAGAAATCCGCTACATGTGCAACGGACCACTCTTGAGCGAACTTCTTTGAACTTGTCCCATCGTGCGAATATCCGCGAGCAGAAAACTTTTCGATCCAGTAGGAGTGCGGTTGTTCGTTCACATGATCGGTGCCGCTCTGTCCCGGTGTGGCCGCCGAAAAAATAACTATCGAAGAGAGGCCACACAGCAGCCCCACGTACCTATCAGCAACCTTTTCCGGCAAATGCTCGGCGACTTCAAGACTGATTGCGATATCATATTGCGACCCCGCGAACATGGAAGTCGGGATGTCTTGCTCGAGGTCAAATTTTGTTACGATAAGGCCTCGAGCGCGACAATAATGCAGCCCCGCATCGGAGTATTCGGTCCCCCGCGACAAGACATCCTCGCTCGCGAAAAGCAGCTAACAAGGCCCCCGTCCCGCAGCCGACATCAATCACGGATTTCGGACTGAATTGCAAGATAATCGAATTCGAAATCGGGACCGCGCTTTGGACAGCCTCGGCTTCAACATAACGATAATATTCCGCATCATATGTGCTGTTGTGGGACGCTAGGAGCCCCTGCAGTTTTCCCCGCAGTTTTCCGTAAGGCTTAGATGCCTTGATCGAAGCAGGAATGAGGCCGCGAGCTGGTGCCCGAGCCGCCTTAAACAACATGTCTTTCATTGTACTACTCATGTTCTAGGGGTCTATTTTGGTATTTTCCGCGCGCACATCCCGCACCGCCTTGACGGGGTGCGAATGCAAAAGCGCATGACCGATCTTGTCGCTTCGCAGATGATGACGCACGTCGTCATCGGCGGCCCATGAGGCCGCCCGCAGACGCTCAATCTCATCAATGAACATCATTATTTCACGTTTTTTGATCGTGATTCCCATGAGCCATGCGATCCAAATAAGCGAGTTGAGATCGAAATGAGGAAAGGAGGTCCCAAGCCGTGGAAGCTGATCCGACCCACTGTATACGTTACGATCATTATAACCTTGATACTATTATTTAATGTGCCGGGCGGCTGGGACAGGTGAGTGTAATAAGTAGATAAATAAATCTAGCTTAATGCACTACTTTAATCGCGTCACGCTCGTGGACCTGTGCAACCGTAGGAGCGGTGGCTGCGGCCAGAACAGTCTTCCGACGGCGCCTTTACACGCTTTGACGAAGTCATCGATCGCTCACTGCTATTTTCGTAGTTTACACCGCTCGATGTCCGCCGCTCGCCAAGACGAGCGGAAGTCCGCCTGCAAACGGATCGGGCACATCTGCCACGCTCGCGTGCCAACCTAGAGGTTGTTTCAAGTGGGGTCGGCGGACTCGGAGGCAGCCGGCAGTCTTTGTAGCTTGCGCTCCCACGCCAACGCGTGGGTGACAATGGTTCGCAGATCGTCAAAACGCGGCTGCCATTTGAGGGTCGAACGGGCAAGGTCGCACGCGGCGACGAGGCACGCCGGGTCGCCCGCCCGCCGGGCCGCAAACTCGACCTTGAAATCGACGCCGGACACGCGTTTCACGGTCTCGATCACTTCCAGCACGGAGAAACCACGACCATAACCGCAATTGAGCGTCGTGGAGGCGCCGCCTCTGCGCAGGTAAAAGAGCGCATCAGCGTGTGCGGCGACGAGATCGGAAACGTGAATGTAATCTCGGATGCAGGTACCATCCGGTGTCGGATAGTCCGTTCCGAAGACGTCCATTTTGGGCCGCACACCAAGCGCAGTCTCCACCGCGACCTTGATGAGGTGCGTGGCCGCTCTGGTCGACTGGCCGGTGCGCCCGAGCGGGTCGGCGCCCGCGACATTGAAATAACGCAGGATTACATGGCGCAGCCCATGGGCGATGCTGGCGTCGCGTAGCATGACCTCAGTCATCAATTTCGAGGAACCATAGGGCGACGTCGGTCCGGTGGGATCGTCCTCGCGCACTGGCACGCGCGTGGGATTGCCGTAGACGGCCGCTGTCGATGAGAAGATGAAATTGCGCACGCCCTGCTTGACCGCGGTCTCGATTAGCTCGCGGGAGTTGATCGTATTGTTGCGGTAGTAGCCGAGCGGGTCGCGAACGGAATCAGGCACTACGATCGAGGCGGCGAAATGGAGGACGGCATCAATCCGATGCTGCGCGATCAGCGCTGCGACGCATGATTGATCTCCGGCATCGCCGATCGCGAGCTTCGCGCTCGAAGGCACGGCCCAGTCGAAGCCGGTGGTTAGATTGTCGAGCACGACTACCTGCTCTCCGGTGTCGATGAAGGCATGAACCATGTGACTGCCGATATAGCCGGCGCCGCCGGTGACTAGGACCGTCATGCTGTGGACTAGCTCTTGCCCTCTTTCTTGAGAGAGCGAAAAATACCGGCAGAAGATCAACGCCTCAACATCATCTCGAGTAGGCGAAGGAGACGACCCCTGAGGTCCCGCACACTTAGGAAGCACGCGAGCCCCCGGCGTCCATGAAGAGTTCCCAGGTCACTCACCGTCGGCACCGTCAGCATCGTCTGCATTTAAATCGAGTGTCGTAGGAGCAGATTATTATGGTGCTTTCGGCGTTGCCATTAGAGCTGATATCTTCGTCGACGCCCACGTCAGCTGGAGCACCGGCAACTCGCTGACGCTGAGTGCCTACCACGACATCCTATCTCCAGATGATCGCCAAACCGGCAAATGTTCGCGTTTTCCCGGCCCTCTTGCAAGACAGACGCGAAGGTGCTGACTGCTTGGTCGAGGGTCTGATCTGGCCATTTTTTCCTGGCATTTGGACGCACTCCTTCCTGTCGGTTGCTCTTGAATGCATGACATCGAACGTCTCACGCTAGCGCCGGTGGTGGCTGCGGCCGTAGCTCCACGATGAGCCGCAATATCTCTTGGAAGATTTGCCGTGCGATGGCGACCTCGGCCATTTGGAAGATAACATAGTGGCCGTGGCTCACCACCTTCGCGCCGATCTTGATCAGCTTGTTCTTCGAGGTCGTCAGCGACCAGTCCTTGATCGGCTCCGGCGTCGCCAGCGTGCGCAGGAAATTGCCGAGGTAGTAGGCGAGCGCATGAAGCTGGAGCCGTACCGCATTGGCGGCGAACGTTGGGCGTGACAGTCGCGTCCACTTGATCGCGCCTTTGCCCTTCTTGATCCAGGCTCGCACCTCCCGCGCTTGTTGTAGAAGGCAACGACGCGCTCGGCCGGGCGGCTCATGTTCTTCACGATGAAGCCGAGGCGAGGGATAAAGTTCTCCGGGATGCCACTCGACCTTGGGCCCCTCCTCGACCGCCATTTCCACCAGCTCGGCGGCGAAGGCCACGCAGCTTTTAGATCACTCGGATGGCCTTCTCGCGCGCTGCGGCGATGTCCTCGCCGGCGTGAATCGCCCTGAGCATGGCCGCGATCTCCCGCACCTTGGTCGAGGGCACGTGGCTGAAGATATTGCGGTACCAATGCACGGTTGCACCTTTGCCAGGCGGCCTCCGGGCGGATACCCTTCAACCCGCGTTCCTTGAGATGCTTGAGGAACGCGCGCTCCAGCCAGTCTGTCTTCCTTCGCCCCCTCGCAAATGCCGAGAATCTCCCGATAACCGCTCTCGTTCACGCCGATCGCAACCAGTAGCGACACGTTGCGCACCTCGCCGGCCCAACTGCGCTTGAGCACGATGCCGTCGAGATAAACATAGGGTGCTCGCCCTCGATCGGACGATGGCGCCAGGCCTCGATCGTCCCGTAGATCTTCTTGTTTAGGTCCGACACCGTCGAAGGCGACACTCGCGTGCCCCACAATTCCTCGGCGATGTCCTCGACCCGACGCACCGATACCCCGGCTAGATACATCTCGATCAGTGCCTCCTCGACCGAGCTCTCGTGCCGCCGATACCGCTCGATGATGGCCGTCTCGAACATCTGCTGGCGCAGCTTCGGTACCTTCAACCGTACCTCGCCAGTTTTGGTCTGCAGGCCGCGCTCGTAGTATCCGGACCGGGTATCCCGACGTGCCTCGCTGCGCTCATAGCGTTGCGCATTGCACAACCAATCCGCCTCGGCATCCAGCAATGCGTTCAACGTCTCCTCCACGGTACCCCGCACGACCCGGTCGTGGTGGCTCTTGATCCGCTCCTCGTCGATCGTGATGACATTGTTCAGCGGACTCGGTGTATCGCCTGACATGGCGGCTCTCTCTTGCTGGCCTGGTTGCGTTTAGCCACCTCCAGTTAAGCCAGATTCGGGGCCGCCAGCCCTACCTAATTGTGCGAAACATTTTGTACGTCATCTCGATCCAGGGTAAGATGCTGATCGCTATATGTGAATCGCGAAGCCCGCGCCGAAACTCAGTGCGCTATCCCGTGAATGCGAGCTTACTGCTGTCGAGAACATTGACGAACGCAGCGGACTTCATCCTCCCTCGACCGAAATTGCAGTTTTCGGCGCCGGCACCTGGACTTAGTTAAGAAGAGCTGGTCAAACGATCCCGAATCATGCGCATGTAGCGTCGATGCCATTGATTCGCCGTGCGCGCCGAGGTCCAGTCGATAATGCTGTCGTTGAGATCATAATGGCCGCGCTGACCCTCTGGAACGGCGCCAGTTTCGACAGCGCGTATCAACTCCGGCAGACGTTGGTAGAACTCCTCCGAGCGATAGGGCGGATGCAACGACCACATTCCGGGCGGGCTGCCGAGCATGTCGATCCGGTACAAATCAAACCGCTGCAAAGTCTTTGATAGGAGGAGTTCAGCCTCGATTACCTGTGGTGGGTGACCAAGGATCCTCGCCTTTAGCCTCTGCAGCGGGCTGGCAGGCACCCAGGGTAGTTTGCCTAATTTGTCCTTGAATCGATTCATATCTATCACGAAAGCTCGCGAGCTTACGTGCTTGAACCGGTAAGCCAGTTGGGGCATGTCCTCCCGCCTATACTTGAGGCCCTTAATCTCATGCCCAAATATGTGTCCATCGGTGCGTGGCGGGCCCGGAAACGGTTCGAGCACCAACACGTCCGATCGCTGCTCCATACACGCGATCGCCTCCTGCATCCAGGTCTTGCTGCCGCCGCCAAACATCATGTCACCGTCAAAATGCATGACGTATTGGGCATTCGCTACATATAGGCCATAAAATAAGGAATAGAAATATCCTCCGTCCCAAGCTTTGGGTGGAATCGCTTCTCGATCAAAGAAATATCTCGCGACCGCGCGCTGGGTAGCTTCCGAATAGTCGACATCGGCAACCTCCAGTTGGGGATAGCTTTTGCGCGAATCATTGATGAGTCGACGCAGTTTTTCGAGGCTTTCGTCGAAGTTGCGGCCGCGGTAGCGACCGGCTCGGCTCCGATGCGTATCGATTGTAACCACGATGCGATCGACGCTGCTGCCCCAAGCTCGGATCTGATGAGGCAGTAAATACTGGAAATGCCTCACATCCATCGGAAACGTGCTGATTTGCGCTGCGGTGCTTTGTCTGGCGAGCATAATGTCCTCGGCTCAATTTGCCTTCGTTAGAATTACTCAAATCGTGGCGCACGTGCAAACGAGATGTTGTTTGGAACCTTGAGGGCCTTGGCGACAAGCCACCCGGCTTGATCGAGGAGGAGAATAGCGTGAGCGCCCGTACTGATTTTGGTTGCGATCTCATCGAGGTGAAGCTGCATAGCTTCGGTGTTGCAGGCCAGCAGCACGAGGGCGGCGCCGGCGCCGCGTTCGGGGCACTCGCTGGGTCGCTTGCCCCTTCCAGCATAATCACTGATGGCTCCTTGGGAGCCGTTGCGGCAATGTGCATGCGAATGTCGCGGCCAAGTTCTATTTCCAATGCAGCCGGGCCCCGCCGCCGTTCCCTCGTGCGGCCCAGGCGCGACCGCTACCTCCGCAAACCTCGCCGCAGCGGTCCGCAGATCGCGCCGCCACCGATATATTTGCCCGAGGACGACATTCGGATGCGGGCGACCTCGTAAACCGAAGCGCCCGGCGCAAAAACCTCCACCAAGTTTAACTGCTTCTGCTCCGTGCTCCACGCCCGCGCCGCTTTGGGCCCCACAGCACCGCGGGGTGGCAGTGGAAGTTTGACGTTTAATAGCTCTCATATTAGTCCATCGATGGAACTTCCTTTCGTGTGCTGCGGTTCACGATTCGAAGTTTCGTCGGTGGACCCCGGGAAATGTCAAACTGTTCTAATTCTTGGGATGCGCTCAGGGGGGACTCCCACCTGGGCTTAGCCGTTCCCTGCTTTTTCAGCCAATAGTTTCAATCTATTTTCACGGATCTCCAACTGCGGAGCCGGTTCTATGCCCACAATATCAAGGATTTTCTTCCACCGATATGTCCAGTCATGGCGGAGCAGAGCTTCCACCGCATTCCGACGGCTGATTTCCATGAGCCGCTCCGGTTGACCAGTAAGCATTGAAATAACGTCGGCCACATCGGAACCATCTGCCTGAATTTCTACAACGGCATCTTGCCAATTGAACATCCTATCAAACGTCTCACAGTAGGGGATCTGTCCCAACATAACAGTTCCAGCAGCCGACCCCTCGTAGTACCGATATCCTAACTCGATTTGATTTCCAGTTACTTCCGGCAACCCGGCCTTTGTCGGAGCGACTAAAAAATACTGGCTACGTTTCATAATATTGGCAAGCATGTCCCTATGCTGCCTGTAGTCATTTATATTTGTTAAACTTGTTTCAAACGTGTCGTAAAGATAGAACATGCCGTTCTTCGCAGCTAGCTCAAGAAGAGCTCGATGCAGCCCTTCCGCGCTACGTCCCATGCTATAAACGTCGATAACTCTATCCGGAGGACGGGGAGAGGGGCTGAATCGAATGGCGTCTACACCGCTGGGCAACCAATGGCATGGTCTTTTGATAGCCTCAGCAAGTGCGGCGACCGTTCCACTATAACCAACCACGATATGGTCAAACTGTTTTAAAGCGGGCAACCAGTATTTCAGTTTCGGAATATGGATCGCATACAATTCGTCAATCCAACATATACTTGTTTTACAATAATCTTTCCATTCCCGAACTGCGGCAAGTTGAAGTAGATGGTCTATGTGACACGGCAAATAAACTACGAGAAGGTCATACTCTTTAGTCAGTCTGACAGGTTCGAACGCGATGTTTGCAAAAACCAATGTTCTGGTAAAATCATGCCAGACGAGTCTCGCGTGGGTACTTTGCCTCAGTTGGTATGCTCTCCCTGGTTTCAGATAAATCAACTCCGCGTCATCAATCTCTAGTAGGATATCTTGGGCTTCATAGGCCCCGCTCATAAACGCGTTATGAGAAAAACCACGTGCTGTAAGCACACATATTCTAGGCTTTCTCCAGTTCATAGAATCTCAACCTCCTCTCGACCTAGATTTACTTCATTCAAAAGCGACCGGCAACGGCTACACCAAACGCACTTCGTGATGGATCCACAGCAGCGCTTCGAGCACACAACGCGTTGGGGTCGGTTTGCGCCCAGGACGTCCATCGGCAATATTCTCCTCCGAAAATGATCCCGGATGCGTTCCCACTGGTCGTCCGTGAGCCGAATCATTCAACATTTATATCGGATCGACAGCAGGCGAAAATTTTGAGATAGGTTCTAGCTAGTCTCTACAGGTCCTTTTCGGTAACCTCGAACCCTTGATGTGACAGAAAGTTGATGATGAGGTGGCTACGTTTGTCTGAACAGAATTTCCGCATCGATAAGTGGAGCCTCTGCCGGGATTAGGCCGACCCGGAAAGGCAGCGAGTCGAAGTAGGCTTGATCGGGCGTGCGTCCGTCAAGGCTCGAATGAGGCCGATGGCCGCTGTAGAAGTGGATGTAGCAGCTAAGCGAACCTCGCGCCTCGTCGACGCTGTCATAGGCCCTCAGACGGTCAGCGCCTCCTCCAACGCTTCGACGCAGAAGTTTAATTTAATTTTTTAGGTGAAATTTGGGAGACTATCGGCGGCAAAAAATAATTGCTTCGCCGCGGGTTCGTGAGGCAGAGGTAGAAGAGGTAGATTTACAGAAGCCCTGCTCTAAACGGAAGTAAGACAGCCATCGAGGTGCCGAGTGAGCGCTCCAGCGCTTCTCTCTCGATCTTTGGCGCTTAGCAGGTGATGCCCCGGCCGTTGGCAGCCGATGTGCGGTAATCTTTCTCGCCGCCGCGGCCATTCGGTACATCGCAGCCCGGTCTGCCCCAAAGTAAAACAATTCAACGTGACAGGTTATGCAGCTGTTTTCTCCGGTGAACGAAGGTGATTGACCAAGCATGACCGATGGCGTGGGAGTTTATTTCGAGGACCACAAGGAATCGAGAGACCTGGGGCGTCTGGCTTTGCGCGGCGGGGCTGTATCGGTTGCAATGCAATACGGTAACGGGGTTCTCCAGATAGCCGCTGCGGTCATCTTGGCACGGCTCTTGACGCCGGAGGATTTTGGATTAGTCGCGATCGTGACGGTTCTGACAAGCTTTGCGCCAATGCTAATCGATCTCGGTCTCGGAGACGCCACAACACAAAGAAGTAAGATAACGCGAAGTCAGGTCAGTAGTCTTTTTTGGCTCAGTAGTGGAAGTGGGCTGGCAATTGCGGTGGTTGTAGCTGGCTGCTCTCCGCTGATTGCATGGATATACGGCGAACCCAGGCTAGAGCCTATCGCGCTCTATTCTGCGGTCACCTTCGTACTGTGGGGGATGTCAAACCAACACCTAGCGCTTTTACGGCGAACGATGCAATTCGCCAGAATTGCCAAAATACAGATTCTAAGCACCTTGGTAGGAATTGCCATCGCCATCTTCATGGCAAGTTGCGGTTATAGCTACTGGGCGCTGGTGCTCCGTCCGATTGCAACCTCGCTTTGCATTGCTATCGGAGCGTGGCTCGTATGCCAATGGAGGCCCGGCTTCCCGGTCTTTGACAGTGAAGTGAAGTCAATGGTCCGCTTTGGGCTACACGTGGTAGGCTTTTCGGTCATGTATAGTGTTGCCAGATCAGCGGATCGGATTGCGCTGGGTTTGTTCTATCGGCCTGATGAGGTGGGCTATTATCAAAATGCAATAACACTATACGATAACTCAATCTTCTCGACACTTGGTCAGCTGCACACGGTCGGAAGCACGGCTCTCAGCAAACTTCAATCTAATCCTGTTGCCCTCGGGCAAAAATACGAAGCAGCATTGTCCGCTCTAGCGTTTTTCATGATGCCCACGGCGGCGATCCTGTCAGTGACGGCCCAAGACCTGACGGTCATGTTGTTAGGCGAAAAGTGGCGGGCGGCCGGTTTATTGCTCAGCATTATTGCCTTGCGCGGTATTTTCCAAGTTGTTGAAGGTTCACAGGGCTGGCTGCATCTTTCCATCGGGAGAGCGGACCGCTGGCGAAACTGGGGGGTCGTTTCGGTCGCTGTCCAGGTCGTGGCGGTTCTCGGAGGTCTACCCTTTGGAGCCACAGGGGTCGCCGTGGCGGGCGTCATGTCGAGCTTGCTAATTGCCGTACCCTCGATCAGTTATGCGGGCCACCCTATAGGCATTGGCGCCACACTAGTGATCCGGGCCGTAGGCCAGCAGCTGATCGGCGCAATCAGCGCTGCGGCTGGCGGTTGGTGGCTGCAAACAACCGCTCTCACCGATTGTTCCAGCTTCGTCCGTATCTGCTTGTCGGCCGGCTTCTGTATCTCCATTTACTTTATTATAGTTGTGGGCCTGTTTCGGCTTACCGAGCCGATTAAGGTCGCAGGTGCGATCGTGCAAGATCAACTGTGGAGAAAACGATACAGTGGTGGAGCTGCTACGTGATCTGTTCCGCAGCCACCTACGCGGCGTTGAGTGCAACTCGTCACGCCACGCTGTCTGCATGAAGGGTCGCCCTTTAAGCTCATAGATAGAATTTTCGGATGTGCAAAGACACAGACAGTTAATCAGGTTGCGGCAGCTTCTGGAGGGTGAGCGGCGGCGGGGATTCCTGGGTGCTACCTCGTGCTATCGGTCCCGAGTTGGAACGAGACGCGCGGCGGTCAGAGCCCTTACGCATGCGGCGCCCGAGCGGCGTCCCCCTGGTAGATGGCGCCGCGTGCTCGATCCAGGGTCTTTTGCGCACCACGAGGGTGTCGCGCGTTAGGTGGTTCGACTGGCGGCCCTACCAGCAAAAACGGCGAGTTGGCGACATGTGCGATCGGTCCACGAAATCCATGAAACCCGCAAGAATCAGTTTCTACGGAAACTTCGGCGCTGGCAACCTGGGCAACGAATGTACTCTACAGGCGATTATCGAACAGATTCTGCGGCGCTGGCCCGATGCACAATTGCTTTGTTTCTGCACGAACCCGCAGGATGTGCGGACACGTCACAACATCGTGGCTTTTCCCTCGGAAGCAGTCGACAAGACTGCCAAGTTCGGCTCGCGCGGGCCGCGGGGTCGCCTGGCGCGGATTTGCCGAATTGCTTTCCAGCGTATACCTCTCGAGCTGGTTCACTGGGCCAAGAGCCTACGCGCGGTCAGCCGCACGGACATGCTCATCGTTGCCGGAACGGGAATCGTTTCGGACCACGTGTGCGGGCCGCTGGCCTGGCCCTACGACATATTCAAACTGTCGACGCTTGCGGCCCTGTGCCGAGTCAAACTCGTGTTCCTCAGCGTTGGGGTTGGCCCCATCCGTCATCCACTCAGCCGCTGGTTCTTGACGAGGAGCCTCGCGCTGGCCCACCACCGCAGCTACCGGGACGAGGCATCGAAGCAATACCTGGAGAAGATCGGCTTCAACACCGATCGTGATTTCGTGTACCCGGATGTGGTCTTTGGTCTCTCGCAGGGCAACCTGGTGTCTGGTGTTCGGGCCGGTCCGAGGCGAGTCGTCGGAGTGGGACTCAAGGATTACGCATCAACGGAGACGAAGGCATTCCGGGAATACCTGGATATGATGGCGGCCTTCGTCTCCTGGCTCCAGGGGCATGGTTATGGTGTGCGGCTGCTCATCGGCGATATTCAGTACGATAGCGGGGTGATAGAGGAATTCGTCCATATCCTGAAGAGCCGGAACATCCCTAAGGACGCGCCGCTGTTGATTGTCGAGCCGACCTTGACGGTCCAGGAGCTGCTGCGCCAGGTGGGCGAGACGGAAGCCGTGATCTCGGCACGGTACCACAACCTCGTGATGGCATTGATCCAGAACAAGCCGGTCATTGCACTGTCTGATCATGCCAAGCTGGATTCGCTGGTGACCGATTTTGGGTTGGCGCAGTACCTCGTTCCCTTGGCGAACCTGAGCCCAGACGTTCTGATCGGCAGATTCAAGCAACTGGAGAACGACGTGGAGCGACTGAGGCCCTACATCAAAGCGGAATTGGACAAATATCGCCAGTCAGTCGATGCGCTGTACGCGACTCTCCTGACGGAATGGAACGCGGCGGCCGCCGCGGTAGCCGCCCCAAATGTCAACACAATTAGCCCGCTCAGTTCCAAATTCGGGGGCAATGGATGAAAGATATGGAATCGGATGTGTGGACAAGATCCTTATCGTCGTGCCTTCATCGGCGGCTCGGATGCCCGGATCATCATGGGTAATGACATGTTGCCCTTGACAAACCTGGAGACGATGAGGGGAGGATTATGTCATTAGAGGGGAGAACCTGTCATGGATGCAATTCCCTACCCGAATTCCGGGACACCTAACACCGCGAGCTACGCTTTTACGACAGCCGCGAGCGGTGAAATCATTGCATATTTTGCTGGCGGCGGAGCCGCCTTTGATCTTCAGTTGGGCTTGTTGGTGAATGGAGTTGATACCGGTGTGGTCGGCCTGGACAGTAAGACCTCAATGATCGGCCAATCACTCGACCTTGGGCACGCTAACGCGGGGGATGCTCTCACTTTCGTTTTGCATAATCTCACTGTAAATAAGTTAGCTTATTCCGACCCGACCCTGAATGTGTCGTACGATACCGATGGTTCAGTCGGACACCAGCATGTATATTCGACGCCCTATACTGCAACTTCCCCCATCCTCGGCTCAATACCGATGGGGACCTTCGTATCTTGGGATGATCAGGCGTTCCCTCATTCGACTTTCAGCTACAACAACCTGAATTTCGTATTCACTACACCGAACCCGCCGCCGCCCGCTGGCACCACCGCCGACATGATCCTGCGCGGCACGAACACATCCCCCGGCGTCGCTGGGCAGTACGAAATCTACAACATCGGCAACAATGCAATCCTCGCCGTCTATTCCCTGGGTCAGGTCGGAACCGATTGGGCCTTTGTCACGCTCGGCGGCTTCTACGACGGCGACACGAGCGACATGCTGCTACGGAATTCAACGACTGGCGGCTTCAAGGTCTACGATATCAGCAACAACAACATTACTGGTTCCGCCTTTATCGGCACCGTCGGCTTGGATTGGCAGGTCATGGGCTTCGGCAATTTCAGTAGCCTCGGCGAAGATGACATGATCTTGCGCAACGTCAATACCGGCGGGCTTCAGGTCTACAACATCAGTAACAACCAGATCACCGGCTCCGCATTCATGGGGACGGTGGGCTTGAACTGGCAGTTCTCGGGCATCGGCAATTTCAGCGGCCGTGGCACCAGCGACATGCTCCTGCGCAACTCCGATACCGGTGGATTGCAGGTTTACGATATCGATCACAATCAGATCACCGGCTCGGCCTTCATGGGCACAGTCGGGCTGGATTGGCAGTTCTCGGGGGTCGGTAATTTCAGGGGCCCTGGCGAAACCGATCTGCTGTTGCGCAACACCAACACCGGCGGCTTGGAAGTCTATAACATCGCCCACGATCAGATCACCGGTGCGGCCTTCCTGGGCACGGTCGGGCTGGATTGGCAGTTCGCGGGTGTTGCTTCAGTCCACGGAGCAGGCGCATCCGACTTGGTGTTGCGCAACGTCAACACCGGCGCATTCGAGGTCTACAACATCGCCAACAATCAAATCACGGCAGCCGCGCCGTTAGGCTCGGTGGGCTTGAATTGGGAGCTTGGCGGCTTCGCCGCCGATCCGCCGGCCGGCGCCATGGGCAGCTCCGACAATTCAACCGCTCAGCTCGTCCAGGCAATGGCCGGCTTCGGCGGCGGCAGCGGCGCGGCCGACGGCTTGAACACTCTTCCTATCGGTGCCAACACATCACAGCACACGTTGCTGACAACACCGCAACATGCATGAGGGCTGCGGGCCTCTTCGCGCGACGGTCCTGTGCTGCCACAAAAATACATAGCGCGCAGAATCCGACTCTGCAGCTTATGACCGCGGGGATCGGTGGGCCATGCAGACGATCGCCCATTCGGCGCGCATCTTCGCGATGCCGCGCATCAGGAACTGAAACTTTGCCCCCGCGCTCCCCCAGAACCGAGAACCTTCGTTTCGTTAAGTTCCGTTGACTTGAGAAAGGGAGTCGACAAGGCCACCGTTTAGGAGATATGGCCTCTCCGGTGGCCTCCTCCAATGAGCCTCTCCACTTGACCCCCTCGCGAAGCTATCTGCTCGTCTCGCCCTGCCGGGACGAGGCCCAGTACCTCCGTCGCACGCTCGACAGCGTAGCTACACAGACGGTGCTGCCAGCGCTTTGGGTGGTCGTAGATGACGGATCGACCGACGAAACTCCGGCCATTTTGGAGAAGTACGCCCGTCGCCTGCCCTACCTTCGCGTGATGCGCCGCGCCGATCGCGGTGGCCGGCAGGTGGGGCCTGGCGTCATCGAGGCCTTCTACGCGGGACTGGAGACGGTGCGCCTGGAGGACTTCGACTATCTGTGCAAGCTGGACATGGATCTGGGCCTGCCGGTCAACTACTTCGAGGTGCTGATGCAGCGGATGGAGAGCAATCCGCGCCTCGGGACCACCTCCGGCAAGCCGTGGTTCGTCCACCCGCAGAGTGGCGCGCTGGTACCGGAGGTCTGTGGGGACGAGATGTCGGTGGGCATGACCAAGTTCTACCGGGTCGCCTGCTTCAAGGAAATCGGCGGCTTCGTGCGCCAGGTCATGTGGGACGGCATCGACTGCCATCGGTGTCGCATGCTCGGCTGGATCGCCGAGAGCGTCGATCTCAAGCCTATCCGTTTCGTCCACCTGCGCGCGCAGGGCGCCAGCCATAAGGGCATCTGGACCGGGCGACTTCGGGTCGGATTTGGGCAATACTTTATGGGCACCTCGCCCTTCTACTACTTGGCGGTCGTCATCTCCCGGGTACCGACATATCCGGTGCTGATCGGTAGCGTGGCCATGCTGTGGGGCTACTTCAGGAGCTGGCTTAAGGGCTTGCCGCGCTATGACGACCTAGAGTTCAGGCGTTTCCTCCGCTCCTATCAGCACGCCTGCCTGCGCTTGGGCAAGCGGGCCGCTACGGCCCGGGTCAACGCCGAGCGGGCCCATCTCTGGCGTGCCAGTCACCCGGCTCCGAGCTCCTGAAGAGGCGTCGATGAAGCGCACCGAACGGAGCAAGCTACGGAAGCAATGACGCGGGCCGTGACCGCCGCGCACTCCCTGGCTGTTCCCGGACCACCGTGTCGCTACTGGTTCATCCCAACCCAACCTGCTCAATCGCTTCCAATTCTTCACGGACGACTCGTTCTCTACGCCCTCGCGAGGGGGTACACGAAGCCCTATCGCCGGCATCGACATTAGTCGGGGCTATATCGACATTATCACGCGCAACAACGCGCAAAAAATTTGACCGGAATTCGAGCGAAGGCGGCCCCGCTACCTGAGGGATTTGCACAGACGTCCTTGCTTGGAGACGTGGTCCACCACATGCCGGCGCTGAGCCAAGCGCGGTGTGCCAACATCCGGGATATGGGGCGTGGAGGATTCCCTCATTTAACACATTAATCTTCCTCTCGGGGTTGAATTAAAGCCGACAAAATTAACGATTGGAACGACCCTGCGCATGTGATAGCCAGATCCTTCAAGCCTATGCTAGCACTTGGCAGTTCCGGCATCTCAGTCGTGGTGTTGCCAAGTGCTTCGGAACTAACGGTATGAAGTTTGCACCAACGTCGAAAATAATGACACACATTCGTGTTCAGCGAAGCGGCCTAGATGTTCCGAGTGACCGGGTGTCTCGAAATAGGCGACGTCGTGCAGGGGCTTTGTAATCCGCGCTGCAGGCGCCGGTGCTTTGCGAACGAGTCAATCCTGAAGCAATCGTAATTCTTGGTTGTGAGAAATCACTATGCTCCAAGCGAGTGAGCCGCTGAGCCCGGCGCCGCAGGAAACCTCGTTTCGCGAGTTGGTTCATTGGGCCATTGGCATTGTCCGGCGCCAACTTTTGGTGATTGCATTGATTGGTGCGGTGGGGACATCGCTTGGCGTCTTCTACGTCCTCATAGCGCCTTCCACCTATACAGCCGAATCGAGGATAGCGATTGATCCACGGAGAGTTCAGCTTTTCCCAAAGGCAACGTTTTCCGAAGGCCCAATCGACGGGCCGGCTCTGGATAGTGAAATTGTATTGGCGCAGTCAGAACCAGTTGTGCTCTCGGTCGTCAATAGCCTTGGGTTGGCGAAAGACCCAGAATTCTTAAAGTCGCCAGGTGTTCTTGGAGCACTGCTCGGATTTGCTTCGCACCTTTTTTCGCTCGTCAAACCAACCAAACCCCTTTCGGAGTCCGAAGCTACGAAGGTCGCAGTAATGGTGCTTTCGAAGAATCTTTGGGTCTCTCGCGTTGGTGGTTCCTACAATCTATCGATCCAATACCGATCGGCAAATCCAGAACGCGCCGTACGAATCGCTAATGCGATTGTGGAAGCCTATATTGCCAAGCAGCTCGAAGTAAAGTACGAGCCCACAAAACGTGCGACTCAGTGGTTGGAGGGGCGTATCAAAGAGCTTAACCAAAAACAGAAGCTCGCTGAACGTTTGGTGGTTGATTTCAAGAAAAACAACAACGTGGTTACAGCGGAGGGGAGGCTCATGAATGAGCAACTGATAGTAGACTTAAACTCCCAGATTTCCCTAACGAAACAGCGAGTCTCTGAGGCCAAGGCGCGCGTGGAGCGTATCAACGCGGTCATCGAGAATGTAAAGATGGGTAAGGTCGATACGGGTACGGTTGCGGATACCCTGACCAAACAGACGGGTGCGACGCTTTCGGATACCTTGAACAGTACGGTCGCCTCAACGTTGCGCACACGATATTTGGACCTTGTCAATCGCGAAGCCAATTGGTCGCGCAAGTATGGTGCCAAGCACGGTGCCGTAGTCAATCTTCGGAATGAGATTCGCGAAATCGAGGGAAATTTTCTGGATGAGCTAAAGAGGCTCGGCGACACATATCTAAATACTTACGAGGTTGTTAAGCTGGAAGAGCAGAACCTTGAGAAGCGGTTTGACGACGCTGTTTCGCGATCGCAACCGATCAGTCAGGCGCAGATCACTTTGCTCGACCTTGAAAGCAACGCGAAAAACCTCCGTACAATGTATGACGATTTCCGCCAGCGTTACGCAGACTCGCTCCAGCAGCAGTCCTTTCCAATTTCAGACGCGAGCATCACTGCGCTAGCCGCGCTTCCGCTGGAAAAAAGCGGTCCCAAGACGGCGTTGATTCTTGTGATGGCAGCGGCAGGCGGATTGGGTTTCGGAGTGGCAGTTGGGTTCCTCCGGGAGCTGATGGACGGTTCCTTCTACACCAAGGATCAGATCGAGAGCGTGTTGCAAACGTCTTGTATAGCGGTGGTGCCGTCGCTGAAGAGCGATAACAGCTATAATGGTCCCACGCTAATGGGAAACCCCAAACCAATGTTGTCGTTCGATCAAAGTTTGGGCGCCGGTTTGAATGACCAAAGGACAATTTCTCGCGGTCCGGACATATGTTGGGCCGTACTCAATTCTCCGTTCTGCCGCTTTACAGAGGCGATACGCTCCATCAAACTGGCAGTCGATGTAACCGGCGCCGTCAATTCCAACAAAGTCATCGGTTTCATCTCCTCGCTTCCCCATGAAGGAAAGTCGACCATTGCCGCTAGCCTGGCGCTGCTGATGGCTCAGGCAACCGCACGCGTTATCTTGGTCGATTGTGATCTTCGTAATCCATCATTGTCGCGTAGGCTTGCCCCAAACGCTGATCATGGAATTCTTGAGGTGACCGCCGGAAGGACGACTTTGAAGAATGCGCTATGGACGGATCAGTCTACCAACCTGACGTTCTTGCCTGCCGTGACTAACAATCCTCGCATTTGTTCCAGTGACATTCTGTCTGCTGATGCGATCGGGAAGCTTTTTGAAAATCTTCGGTCGAAGTACGATTACGTTCTGGTTGATCTGACGCCACTCATGCCGATCGTGGATACCCGGGCAACGACAGCGTTCGTGGATTGTTACGTTTGCGTTATCGAGTGGGGTCGCACGACGAGCGACGCCGTGAAACACGCCTTTAGAGACGCACACAACATCAGTGAAAATGTGCTTGGGATTGTTCTCAATAAAGCGGACATCAATCAGCTCCGCCGATACTATCCGACGGGCGAAAACTATTATCGGAACAAGCATTATGGTCAATACGGCTTCACAGAATGAGCCGATATTCGCCAGGTTTACGTCTCCGCCACTTCTTAACCATTCTG
The DNA here is from genome assembly GCA_046733355.1 of Pseudomonadota bacterium. GTDB lineage: Bacteria > Pseudomonadota > Alphaproteobacteria > Rhizobiales > Xanthobacteraceae > VAZQ01. The sequence continues at coordinate 35,769 of JBKPOZ010000110.1, forward strand.
CTGGTCACTAATAGCACGAGAGGCGGAGGGCTGGTTTTTACGCCTTACGGCATACCGCCCAGCCGCATTATCTCCTCAATGTGGAAAACGTGCCGCTATTAGCCTTTCTTCCCTTGCCGTTTGCGCAGGCGTACGCCGGGCCCACCGCCGTTCTCGGATACGAACTGAGCGCCGCCCGCCTACGCGCCTCATCGGATACGCGCGGTCCTGCCCCGGCCTAAACACGTTTCACCGTTGGAAGTGAGAGCCCGCGCGATTTGCGAGCTCCGTCTGGGACCAGCCAAGAAGTCTGCGGACAGCACGGATTTGACTCGATCTCGTCGCGGTTACGGTCTATTGCTTGACCAAACTAAAAAAGAAGCTCCCTGTCAGTATTCGACGCGGTCGAGCCAGTTGGAGGAATACGCTTCGTTACCCCGCTTTAGACCCTAGGCGGGGCCAGGTGCTGATCGATCGGTGCAGTTTGTGAGGGGTCTGTGCCGAGAGGGGGCTTCCCGAATCGGCAAGCGCGTCGCTCGGGCCAAACGACGCCATCGACTGCACCAAGCCATAAAGCCCCCCAGACCAGGTGGTTTCACCTCCTCGCTTCCTCAGGAAGGAAAGTCGACGATTGCAGCCAGTCTGGCGCTGCTCATGGCTCAGACAGGAACACGAGTTATCTTGGTCGATTGTGATCTTCGTAATCCATCATGGTCACGTAAACTTGCCCCAAATGTTGACCATGGAATTCTTGATGTGACTGCCGGAAGGACGACTTTGAAGAATGCGCTATGGACGGATCAGTCTACCAACCTGACGTTCTTGCCTGCCGTGACTAACAACCCTCGCGTTTGTTCCAGTGACATTCTGTCTGCGACCGCGAAGCTCTGGTTGATCTGACGCCACTCATGCCGATCGTGGATACCCGGGCAACGACAGCGTTCGTGGATTGTTACGTTTGTGTTATCGAGTGGGGTCGCACGACGAGCGACGCCGTGAAACACGCCTTTAGAGACGCACACAACATCAGCGAAAATATGCTTGGGATTGTTCTCAATAAAGGGAACATCAATCAGCTCCGCCGATACTACCCGACGGGCGAAAACTATTATCGGAACAAGCATTATGGTCAATACGGCTTCACAGAATGAGCCGATATTCGCCAGGTTTACGTCTCCGCCACTTCTTAACCATTCTGCTGGTCACTAATAGCACGAGAGGCGGAGGGCT
>JBKPOZ010000111.1:0-3720 GCA_046733355.1 Pseudomonadota bacterium
ACAAATCCGTGCTTCACCGCTGCCCTTAAATACCTCGAAGGCTCTCAGGGGTGGGAGGCCCGCCTATGAGCGCGGCCCGCGCTCTCACGGTAATGACCTGCTGCACTCGGTAGTGGACCGCGACTTCCACGCAATCCCACACGTGGTTCTGAGGAGCAGTCGCTGACAAACGGGATCCTCCGGCCTACCTGGCGCGTGATCCGTGTTCCAAAGAGGTCCTCTCGCCGGCTGTTGCGTCGTATGTGGGAACTCAGCATCTGAATGGCCGGCCTGCAATTCATCTTTTCCGCCGCGGCCGCCACATCTTTCTGCCTAGGTTCTTCGATCGCCCACGTAAACGCAGACTTAGGCGGCATTGCACCCCTCGTGCTGACTGAACCAACATATCTCGCGCCACGACCAGTATACCCCGTGCTGCGGCCGCCCAGGTGCGTCCCGGCAGCGGATCGCCGCATCCGCGGCGCTGGCGGAAGTCATTGCTGCCAAAATAACCGCAGCCGATATTGCATTCGTTGACGTGATCCACATTCCTCGGTGGCATGGGCGGAATGAAGCGGGCGGGGAATTCCCCGGATTAACAAAAAACGTGACCAAGAGACGGCACCACTGGATCGTTCAGTCGCGCAGGGCGCCAGAAATGTGGCGCTGTGATAACCCTGAAAACGCCCTCCGACCATTGGGGCGCGCGGGCCAGTTAACCAATCCGACCATTTGGGCCAGGAAGTTTTAATCCAAACGTGTGGCGCACCGTTAATGCGTGTGGGGTGCCCAGCGTGGCATGCTGCATCGCGCGAGCCAGAATGGCTCCGTAACCGCTCGCAGCGGAAGCGCAGCTCGCTGCTTCTCGGCTGACAAAGCACATGGGCGCGGAGGGCGGCTCAGCTTCTACTCTTGTCCAAGAAGCTCCGCCTGCGCGTCATTGGCTGCTTTGATCGCGTCCTGCATGTAAGAGACAAGAGGTCCGACCTCTTCCTCAATTTCGCCGCGACTAATGCCCTTTGCGCGACCGCTGATCACGCATTGCTGGGCAAGCATCAGCGCCTCGATGTAGTGCCCCTCGGGCGGATTCCCGGTGGCAAGAACGTTTTCACTCACCCAGTCCACCACGAAATCAAGCCCACGCCTGCTCATGGCGCCTCCTCCGATTGATTTTTGATGATGGCCCCGCGCTGGGCCAGATGGGCGCGGCACATCTGAGTAGGCCGGCCCCATAACAGCACCGGCAGAGTAATAAGGATGAACACAGAGCCCTACAAGTGGTGCTGCTCACAGTGCTCAGCGACGCTGAGCCTTCGGGAACACTCCCGCTCATCAGCGCGTTCGCTCGAAAAAGGATGCGCGCTCATGAACGCCTTCACCTTGATTTTCTCCATTGCCGCGGTTCCACTCTCGTCCGCGATCTGCGGGCACGCTGTTTCGGCAACAGCGGAGCAGGACTGGCGGACCTTGGCGGTTCCGGATTTCGGAACCCGGGTGCAATACCCGGCCGGCATTTTTTCAGTTGCTGAAGGAAAACCGGAGAAAGGCATTGGCGAGCGGCTGAGCACGGATGACGGACGGGCCACCCTTTCGGTCTACTCTCGGGCTAACGAAAACGGCGACACGCCTGCCTCTTATCTGAACAACTACCTGCGCACGCCGCGCACGCAGCTGGATTACCATCGGGTCGCGCCGTCCTTCTTTGCCATATCGGCGGTCAAAGACGACACGATCTATTACAGCCGATGCAACTTTGCGCGCTCCGCCATTCATTGTTTCGATCTCGTCTATCCCGAGCGCGAGAAGCGCGCGTGGGATGGGATCGTCACCCGCATCAGCTTGTCCTTGCGTCCGCTGCAGAAATAGTTCGCGCTAAACCGGAGGGCTGAGTTGACCCAGTATTTTCATCCAGAGTTCGGATACTTTCATCCGCTACCACGTTTCCGCCGGGACTTGCGGGTGGCGCTCGCGTCATTTGCATGCGGAGCGGCGCTTGGGGCGGTCGCAATCGTCGCTGTAAACGTGAACTATCGCGAAGGGGACAATCAATTGGCCGGGGTCGCTTTGAACAAGGTTGCCGCAAGCCCTGAGACAAAGGCTAGCCGACCTGCGACCGCCACTCGGCAGAGCTCTGAGAACGGCGCACTGCTTGCCAGAGTTCCCCTGGGTCGGCCCGAAGGGTTCGACCACGCAAGCTCGTTCCCCGCCGGTGTGAAAACATCGGACGCTTCGCAGCCTGCGGAGACACCGCGCGCCGCACAGGATGCGGACAGATTTCCCGGTCTGAGGACTGGAGAAATTTCTCGTAACTCTCCAATTCTCGCCGGGGCACCGCAGGAAAAACGCTCACTCAAGATAACCGCCGGAGTCAGACTGCTGCACAAGGAGGCGTCGGGAGGAAGGGCGGCCGCTCTCGCCGCACGTGAGGAGAGCGCCCCGCATGCTCTTGGCTCAGTCTACGCGCGCGGCCGGACGGTATTTTGGGATTGGTCCAGGTGAGCCGCGAGAGGTTGTGGGCAGCGACGATGCCTGGCACTAACAAGGGGCAGGCGTTCGTGTGGATAACGAATTAGCTTAGCGTCTCGTCGGCCACTGCGTGCCTAGGCCAGCCTTGCTGATTTTTACTACGCTTTCGGCATGACGTTCCTGCGGAGTCGTTATCACTAAATTCTCTGGCCAAGTCGTCAACTTCCGAAGGCCGCCAACCGTCTTTGCGAATACTCCGACGCCGCGTTCCGTCTCGGCCCGCATCCTGTCTGGGAGACCGCCAGCGCTATGTGAAGCGCTGCAATGTTTTTCGGCTTGTATCGCATTACGCCCTCGTCAGTTCGCTTTCCCGCGCGACGCGTTGGTGCTCTTCCTGCGCGGCGCTGGCAGCAGGGGCAGCCAAACACAAGTTGCCGTTCGTCTACAGCGACGAGGAATATGTCATGGCTGGCGGACTAATGGCGCTTGGTCCGGGTCACTACGAGGGCTATTACGGTGCTGCCAGATACGCGGACAGGATTTTGAAGGGCGCGAGCCATGCTGATTTGCCGATCGCGAGCCCAACAGAGTTCACCATGAGCGTCAATCGCACTGCGTTAAAGAACATTGGCTTGTCCCTGCCCCCGGACCTTGCCGCGCGCATCAACGAGTGGATCGATTAATGCCCACGAGGTAAGAGTAGCAACGGCCATTTGCTGCACCTGCTCACGGTCGCTATTGGCACGAACGCCTGCCGACGCGCATCATCAATGTCGGATGACCGGCGCGAAGCGGACCTAAATGCAAACCGGCCGATTCAGCCGTTGATGACCCACAACGGACATGCCCAGATTTTGCGAATTTGAGCGGGCGTAGGCTATTAATTGCATAATGCGCGACTTTACCGACGCGCTATATACAGCGGCGGCTCTGATCATTCACTCTGACGCTGAGCTGCGCGAAATTGTTTTCTTGTCGCTTGCTGTCAGCCTCACCGCCAGCATTTGCGCCTTTGTGATCGGCTCGCCAGTGGGCACGGCATTGGCCATGTACCGCTTTCGGGGCAGAGGCGCCCTCATAGTCGTTGCCAACGCGCTCCTCGGTTTGCCCCCGGTCGTTGTTGGTCTTGTCGTCTATTTGCTCCTATCCCGGTCCGGACCGCTGGGGATGTTTGAGTATCCTGTTCACGCCAACTGCGATGGTGATCGCGCAAACCCTGCTCGGCATTCCAATTGTCGTTGCGCTTGTGCATCGGATGACGGTTGACATCTGGGC
>JBKPOZ010000112.1:0-6153 GCA_046733355.1 Pseudomonadota bacterium
GGACTAATTCTCGGAGTAGGCCCAGGCGTTTCGTCTCCAAGGCAGGAGACAGCGTATTCACGCCCGTCATGTTACCACCCGGACGATTGAAGCTGACGACAAGGACCCGACTTGATGGGGTCGTCGCCGACGTTAAAGACATAGGAATGCTCGAGGTCGCTGCCTTCGCCGCCTGCGCTGAAATGGTGCCGCCCGTTGCTGCGATCACTGCTACCTGCCGCTGAACCAAATCGTCCGCCAGGGTTGGAAGTTGATCGTAGTGGCCCCGCGCCCAACGATTCATACGCGATCGCAACGCGTTCGGTTTTCAATTCAATTTGCTGAACCGGAACCTGTCCGGGTGTCCGTGGTCTCGCTCCGAAACATGTCGGGCGAAAAGGAAATAACATGCAATTACCTTCAATCGTGCAAGGAGAATCGCTGAAGGTGAACGGCGTGAGCGCGTCGCCAAAAATCGTATGGCGTGAGCGTGAACACCCCGATCACTCTCACGGGCGCTAGATGCCTTAACAGGAAGCGCCCATCTCTGCTCACAACGTCTGTGAAACTGGGGGCTGATTGATTACTGCGCTGGTATTGGCTTGCCTGCCGCATCAACACTGCGACCCGGAACTCTGCTTCATCGCGCCGCTGGTTTACGCCTATGTCATGCCACCAAAAGGCTCTTATCTGCTAAGCTAAGTAGCGAGAGAGCTATTGAGTAAGAAAGGCGTAGGAATGTCAGACACGTCGAAGCAAAGAAGTTGGACCCAACCGGCGGCCATGGCGATACCAAAAGGGGGGTTCTTCGAGGATAAGGCGGAGCAGGGCAGATACGGGCCGATCTTCCCCAAGTCTCCCGCGTGCTATGGCTTCTCGATTCTCGCGAAAATCGTCCCTGGAACCGAAGAGCGTTTCTACGAACATGCCAGGAATATCGAGCGGGCCGTCTCGGCCGAGCCTGATTGTCTCGCTGTGCTCAAGCTGCACTACCTCCGGTGGCTGCTCTTCCCGATCAAAGGGGATACCTACTTCATGTATCAGGGTATCTTCGACACGGACTTTGACAAGTACACCGAGGATGCCGTGGCTCTGTTCGGGGCGACCGGGCTCAAGACGGTTTTCGAAAACCTTGAAGGCTTCCCCGCGGACTGGCAGACCAATGCTCCGGCATTCGTTAAGTTCGTGCGCGAACATCAGTGTCCGAGCTTTTTGGAGTATGGTGAATACCCGTATGTGAGTGCAGACGAAATTAAGAAGGCACTCAGGCTCAAGTTGGCTTTCTCGGACATGCTGGACCAAATGCAGTGAGTTGGAATAGCGCACTGCGGGGAGGCGTCTCCAGGTACACGGCGGTTTGTTCGGCTGCTTCCCAAAACCCCGAGGATAGCTAGGGTGACCACGAAAGAACCGATGGACGCAGTGCGTCAGTACGTGGACGCTTTTAACCGAGGGGACGTTAAGACATGGCGTCGACTTTCACTCTTAGGGGAATGATTCTCGATGGCATGGCTCCCCACGTATGGCACGGGACGACCGCCGCTCAGGATTGGTACAGGGACGTGTTGGCTGAAGGCGGACAACATGGTGCTTCAGGATATGTCGTTACTGTGAGCGAGCCACGGCATGTCACGGTCACCGGCGACAACGCATATGTGGTGGTACCCGCATCCATGACTTTCAACATGCGGGGCAAACAGGTCGCGCAAACTGGCGCGACCTTTACAGTGGCACTCCGCAAGCTCAGCGACGGGTGGCGTATAGCGGCCTGGGCATGGGCAAAAGGTGGTCAATAGCGAGAGGCGCAATGCAGGCGATGGCTTCAGGTCGGACTGTTGTCCGCTGCTCTGAGTAGATGTCGTGCTCGAATTTGATGACATTCAGCACATCCTGCTGATGCGAGTGCCCGCACTCACGGGGCGATACGAATTTCTCTCGTTTCGAAATCAGACCGGTGGACGGGCGTGGCTGTCGGGGATCCGGGAAAAGGTTCAGTCTGCCGCAGAGGTCCGTGCTTCAGTTGAACGGGAAAAGCGCTGGGTCACGGTGGCGTTCACTTGGAATGGCCTGCGTGCATAGGGTGTCGACGAGGCTTCGCTGGCTTCGTTCCCTGAAGAGTTCAGGCAGGGCATGGTTGCCCGGGCGGAGATGCTCGGCGATACAAGAGAAAACCATCCAGATAACTGGGTGGGGGGTCTGGCGAGCCCTAGTCTCCACGCCATAGCTATCCTCTTCGCCGGCGATGAAGCAGAGCGCGAGCGATGCGTAATAGAGCACAGCAAATTCATCGCGCAGTGCAGAGACGTTGACGTGCTCTCCTCCCTTGACCTAGCGGCCGTGCCGCCATTCATCTATGCGCACGACCACTTCGGCTACCGGGATCGACTCTCGCAGCCCGTCATTGAAGGCAGTGGCGAGGTACCGACGGCCGGCTCTGGCGCGCCGCTCAAGGCGGGTGAATTCATCCTTGGTTACCCGGACGAATTCGGACCTCCCGCCAATCTGCCTCAGCCCGAAATTCTGTCTCGCAATGGCAGCTACATGGCGTATCGCAGGCTGCAAGAGCATGTCGGCAGGTTCCGCGAGTTCCTACGCCAGAACGCTGGCACTCCCGAGGAACAGGAGCTTTTGGCAGCGAAGCTCATGGGTCGCTGGAGGAGTGGTGCGCCGCTCGTGCTATCCCCTAACAAAGACGATCCAATACTGGCCGCCGATCCGCAGCGGAACAACGACTTCAACTACAAGGAAATGGACCCGCAGGGCTACGCGGTACCTCTGGGATCGCACGCCCGGCGCATGAATCCCCGCGACACAGCAGCGAACATCAACCGGCGTCGCATGATCCGTCGTGGGGCCACCTATGGCCCTCACTTGCCGGACGACGCACCGGATGACGGCGTGGAGCGCGGCATCGCCGCTTTTGTGATCTGCGCGAGTCTGATTCGCCAATTCGAGTTCGCGCAAAATGTCTGGGCTAACGACCGTAACTTTCACGAACTCGGCAATGAACGTGATCCTGTTATCGGCAACCAGGATGGTACACTCGAATTTAAAATTCCCAAACGTCCAATCCGCAAAAAAGTCACCGGATTGCCGGCCTTCACTACCGTGAGGGGTGGTGCCTACTTTTTCCTTCCCGGTATCAAAGCGCTGCGCTACCTCGCGACGTTAGGTGATGTACGTTGAAGGGGGAATACGTCGCGTTGATCATTGGAATAGCCAAAGATGATAGACGTCCTCGTTATTGGCGCCGGTCCCGCGGGTGTACTCGCCGCTCTACGTGCGGCGGACTTGGGCGCGCGCACCGTGCTCGTGACCCGCACCGAGTTCGGCGGCATGGCAGCCAACGATGGGCCAGTTCCGGTGCGGACCCTAGCCCACGCAGCCCGGCTAATCCGCGAAGCTCGGCAGCTAGATGAATACGGAATAGGCGTGAGCGAGCCCGTGCTGGATTATCCCCGGCTGCTTGGGCGCGTACGCGAAGTCGTGGACGAGGTGCGCGTCCATTCTTCTTTGCGCCCGCAGATCGATTCTCTAGGAGTGACCGTCCACGAGCACGCCGGCGTTGCGCGTTTCGCCGACGAGCACACCATCACAACCGAAAGCGGGCTACGGGTTCAGGCTGCAAAGATCATCATTTGCACTGGCGGCGTAAGCCGGCGGATCTCAGTCCCCGGTTTTGAATTGACGAATACCCATAGCGACGCCTGGGGTTTGACCGCCGTCCCGCCATCGATGCTGGTTGTTGGCGCTGGGGCAACTGGGGTGCAGGTCGCTTCGATCTTCAACGCATTTGGCTCGCGAATCCAACTCTTCCAGACAGGCCCACGCATCTTACCGAGTGAGGATGAAGATGTATCGGCAACGGTTGCGGCGGCTTTCCGCAGCGCGAACATCGCGGTCCACGAGAATATCGACGCCATCGAGGCATTCGAGAAGACGCCGACCGGAGTGCGCATGATCTTTTCCCGGAACGGCGTTCGGGACACGGCAGAGGCGACACTCGCGGTTGTAGCGGTAGGATGGGTCGCCGATACTGCGGGGCTGAGCCTTGCGGCGGCCAGCGTTGGGACCGATCAGCGGGGTTTCGTCAGGGTTGATGAATATCTGCGGACCTCCAAGTCCCATATCTTTGCCGCAGGAGACATTACCGGCCGCCTGATGCTGGTCCCCCAGGCGGTACGAGACGGCTTCGTTGCGGCTACCAACGCGGTCCGAGGCTCGACGATGACCATTGGGGACTCGGTGAGTCCCATCGGCAGTTTCACGGACCCCGAGTATGCCCAGGTCGGTCTCACTGAAGCGAAGGCGCGTAAAACACACGACGTCTACACGGCGCTTATACGCTTCGACTCGACTACACGTACGATCATCGATGGCCACAAAGTCGGCTTTTGCAAACTCATAGTTGACCGCAACACTTCCAGGATGTTGGGCTGCCACGTAGTCGGCGAGCGGGCAGTAGAGATCACCCAGCTGGCGGGGATAGTCATCGCCGCAGGCATGCGAGTCGATGACCTCGCCCATATTCCACTCTCGTTTCCAACCTACGCAGGAATACTGGCTCGTGTGGCGGCAAGCGCGGCCCGCAAACTCAACCAGCACGGCGATTGGCAGGCAAATCAAGTAGAGAGCACCTGGTAACTATCTAAGTGTGAGAGATGGCATGAATACGCTGACATCCGCGCGGACCTACAATCAAAACCACATCCCCCGCAAATACACGCCCGGCAAACGTCGTATCAGCATCTACTGGACGTGGAGTTATCCATGGGAATCCCAACGCGATCCCGCGGCGATGGAGAACCGTTTCTCAACAATGACAGAGGTCCGCACTGTGCTGTGGCCGCAATACGAGACGCCGGAATGGAGCGCAGCACAATTTCTTCAGGGGATCGCGGGGACGCTTGAACTATTCCACCGCTCCACACTCAGCTTCCAGCAAATCGCCGGGGAAACAACTGGCCATCCCGTGGCCGTATTCCAGCGCATTGACCAGGCGGGCTTCAAGCAACCGATAGACGGACGAATTTTGGCCGATGCCGACACTCTCATGGTGTTTGGCCTCGACCACTTGCTTTCCGAGCAAGAGGCAACGCCGGAAGAAGTATCAGCCATCCGCGAGTGGCTTCAACGTGAAGGAACCTGCCTGCTGCTCGCACCCCACCACGATGTTGGTTTCACCGAAGACCTACAACAGCGACAGATGGAATATCTTCATCACGGTGACAGGCTTGTGCCGCGCCAACAACGGTTTGGACAATATACTCGTTCGCTAATGAAAGCACTCGATGTCCCAGTGCACAATCTGTATGGTCTCCGTCCAGCCCAGGTCAAAGGCACCAAGGAGATTGCACCGCTCACGGCGTTTCGAGACATTGACAAGCCTGGCCTGCTCAAGAACGTTCCAACGCTCAACTTTCATCCCCATCTACCACACTACGAAATTGCCGAGAAAGACAACAAGTCGGTGCATTTGCTGGCGCGCCAGCCTATTGATCTCGACCGTCCGCATCCCTTCACCAATGCTGGGAACAAGGAGTTTAACTGCTTGCTATGGATGCCGCCGAATGAGCAGCGTCCTGGAGATATTGTGCTCGTGGACTCAACCAACTTCACCACACTCTTCGGCGGGACAGATAGTCTCGTGAACTTCTGGCGAAATCTGGCTTCGATGAAATGAGCGGCGGGCTAAAGCAGTTCTGGAAGAACATGGCGCGCAAGCGAAACCGAACCGTCGCTGGGCGCATGAGTGCCTCATCGCAACAACGGCGATATCAATGCTGACGGACCTGTTGAGCAAGGCAGCGACAATTGCCATGTTGAGCTTTGTCGTGTCGAGTATGCTGGCAATGGGCGCAGGTCTCACCCTCGCTCGAATCATCGAGCCGCTGCGCAATGTTAGGCTGGTGCTTCTCGCCTTGCTTGCTAATTTCGTCTTGATGCCCGCCGCTGCCATTGCACTGGCAAAGGCGCTACGGCTAGACGAACCATTTGGCGTTGGGCTTCTGCTGCTCGGTTGTGCGGCAGGCGCACCGTTTCTCCCAAAGCTCGCCGAACTTGCTAAGGGCAACCTAGCGTTTGCCGTTGGTCTTATGGTGCTGCTGATGGTCGTCACGGTAGGTTACCTGCCCATCGTTTTGCCACTGCTCCTTCCGGGGGTCACTATTGATC
>JBKPOZ010000113.1:0-5314 GCA_046733355.1 Pseudomonadota bacterium
ATCCGCATGGCGCATCTGGCCGAGCCGCTGATGCACAAGGGGGGCACGCTCTTCACGATGACCTACTACGGCAGCCAGATGGTGGTGAAGAACTACAACATCATGGGCGTGGCCAAAGCGGCGCTCGAGTGCGCGGTCCGCTATCTTGCTGCCGAGCTTGGCCCAAAAGGCATCCGCGTGCACGCCATCTCGCCCGGGCCACTGGCAACGCGGGCGGCGTCAGGAATTCCCGAATTCGACGCGCTGCTCGACAAGGCGAGAGCCAAGGCCCCGGCGCGCAGCCTTGTCGGCATCGACGACGTCGGCATCGCCACGGCCTTCCTGGCGCACGACGGGGCGCGCCTCATCACCGGCGAGACGCTTTACATCGACGGCGGCTACCACATTATCGACTAGCGCTCGGTCGACCGGAACCGCAACCGAAGGGGCCTGCACGGCTCCGCAAGCCCGCTTGCATGAAGAGGGAACGTCATGGCACCAAAACGCACGGTCGGCAGCAATGCCAAGATGAAACGCAAAGCTTACGAGCAGGAGCTCCGGAAGCTGCAGGTCGAGCTTTGCTATCTGCAGGATTGGGTCAAGAAAAGTGGCGCGCGCATCATCATCCTGTTCGAAGGCCGCGACGCGGCCGGCAAGGGCGGAACGATCAAGGCCATCACCGAGCGCGTGAGCCCACGCGTGTTTCGCGTCGCCGCTCTGCCGGCTCCGTCCGACCGTCAGAAGACTCAACTGTTCATGCAGCGCTATATCGAGCGCTTTCCGGCTGGCGGCGAGGTCGTCATCTTCGACCGCAGTTGGTACAACCGTCCCGGAGTCGAATACGTGATGGGATTCTGCACCGAGCAGCAGAACCGGCATTTTCTCGAGAATTGCCCGCAAGTGGAAAAATACATCGTCGCTGCCGGAATTATCTTGATCAAGATCTGGCTGGAGGTCGGCAAGGGGGAGCAAGAAAGGCGGTTTCTAGCGCGTATTAACGATCCGCTGCGGCAGTGGAAATTGAGCCCGATGGACCTCGAGTCGTATCGGCGCTGGTATGATTACTCGCGGGCGCGCGACATGATGCTGAGGAAAACCGACAGCAAGCACGCGCCCTGGTATGTCGTGCGCTCGGACGACAAACGTCGGGCGAGGCTCAACTGCATTTCCCACATTCTGAAGCGGATCCCATTCGAGAGGGTATCGCATCCGAAGGTCAAGCTGCCCAAGCGCTCGGACAAGCACAAGTACGATGATCAGGGGTCGCTAAACGGAATGAAGTTCGTGGCTGAAAAATACTGACGAAGCCGCGAAAAGCGGCGCCGACCGGCGCAACATGAGCGCAACGGACTCTCGCCGCCTGTCTTATTGCTTTTCTTCCGGACTCTGCCGACCATCGTCTGGGATGGGCGAAATATCGTGGACGACAAGCGGTTCCTCGGATGGAAGATCGGCTGGGTTCCAGCCTTGCGCTGGATGCCCATGTACAGCACACGACGATTTGGGCTCGACCTCTTGGCGGGTCTGGCGCTAGCGGCGTTCGTCATTCCGGAATCGATTGCCTACGCGTCGCTCGCTCAGCTTCCACCCGTCACCGGCCTCTATTGTTATCTCGTCGCCGGCATCGTCTACGGATTGTTGGGCACCAGTCGCCAGCTTGCCGTCGGCCCTACTTCGTCGCTCGCCATCGTGATCGCATCGACCATTGCAGGGATGGGCGGGGGCGATCCCTCCCGTGCCGTTGCGCTCGGATCGGCGATTGCCCTGATGCTAGGGATTATATGCGTTGGGGGCCGGTTTGTGGGGCTGGCCAACGCCGCCTACTTCATCTCCGACCCCGTGCTGACCGGTTTCAAGACCGGGGCCGCGCTCTACATCGCCTCCACGCAATTACCCAAGTTGTTTGGGCTCGAGGGCGTGACAGGAAACTTTTTCGAGCGCGTCTCCCACGTCCTTGTCTCGCTGCCGGAGGCGCACGTTCCGTCGTTGCTCTTCGGCCTCGCGGCAATCGTGCTCTTTATCTTTCGTCAGTCGCGCTCGAAACCCTGATGCGAGCGATACGCCTGGTGCCCTTGTCGTGCGCAGCACGAGCACATGGCTTTACTACAATGCGGAGCACATCCGCCGACAAATCCTCGATATGGTCGATGCGGCGCCGGCCCAGATCAGGACCCTGGTGCTCGACTTTTCCAGCGTTCCTGCCATCGATATCACCGCGGGAATGATACTGCGTGGACTGGTCCGCACCCTGAAAGCCCGCGGCATCAACGTGGAGGTTGCGGAGCTGCGCGATGAGGTCGTCGAAAATCTGAAACTTATCGGCGCGGACGAGGATCTCGGTTCGATCGTCGCGCATCGGACGATCGATGATTGCCTCGCGGCCAGCAAGAGTTAGTTCGGTTGGTGGCTAGACCCCTGGATCGTTCCTGTCCGAAAATTCCTGAGAAGCGCCTAATTTCTGTCACGAGCGCAGCCGGAGCCAGCCTCAATTCGCGCATCCTATGATACCGCTCGAATCCAGGGGGGCTCAATGAAATTGAACGTTTCGGTTATTTTTGCGCTGCTGACCGCCAGCGGCGCCTTTGCTTGGACTCAAATCGCAGATTCGCTGAGTGGGATTAGTTCGCAAAATCCGAAGAAACACTACGTATCGCCCTATGTGAACCAGCAGGGCACGTTTGTGCAACCACAATGGCAGACTATTCAAAATTCGGCACAGCTCGACACTTACCGCGGCAATGACGATCCCCATACCGTTGCCGTTGCAGAGGCCGACACGCGCTAATCCGGCCGCTGAAAATAAAAGCCCCGGCCGCCACGTGGGGCGAGCGACCGGGGGCCGGAGTTCAGCGCGACTTAGCCCGCATGTCCGCTTTGGGTCAACAGCAGACATAGTCCAACGCGCGCGCGATGTCTGCTTTTGACCAAAGCGGACATCCAAGGGGTGACGCCAATCGGTCGCGGAAAAGGCGCTTCCCGGGTCGAACCAAGAAGGCACTATGCCCTACCACACGTAGCGCACGGTTCCGGTGCCGGCGTAGGTCTGCAACCGGCTGGCAAACTCGCCGTCGAACTTGCCGTTGACCGACCAGCCGTTGCGCAGCCGCAGCTCCGAGCCAGCGGAGACGAGCGCCTTGTCCGGTGGGAGCGCGGCGCCATCGATGGTAAAGGCCGGCGTCGGCAAGCTCAGGAAGAGTTGGTTCGTCGCCAAAGACGCGCCCAATTTTGGGCTGCTTCAGATGGCGGTCGGTCTTCTACTGCTTGCGCTTGTGGTGGCGGTGATCGCGTTCTGGCCGTCGAGCTGGACGATGAAACTCAACCGCTTCGGCAGGGAGGATTGAGTTCGGCTAACCAAGTTACGGCACGGCCTGATGTGCTCGCAATCACCTCTTCTCCCCACCAGAGAATTGTTCAATTGCATTCATGACCAACGTTTGCGGATTGCGAAAACAATAGTCTCGCAGCTTCTTCGCATTCGCAATCAATGAGTTGTTGGGTCTCGAGCGTGGTATCACCATGCTTGCCATGGTAATAGCCGCTCAACCAGATCGCGATATTTTGGGCATTTGTAATCTTGTGGCCGGTGTATTGCTCACATGTGATCTTTGAAACGTCCAAGGTGAGCTGGGCTCGAGCTGTAGGGACTGCGGCCAGGGCGAACATTAATCCTGACACAACGATTGCAGCCCTTGGCATGTGTTTCCCTCCGAAAAATTATCTGCAGGATTGAGACGTGGATTCACGCGGCTCGGCTTCCGGAGCTAGAACGGGCTTGAGCGTTGTATTAGATTTCTCCCACGGAGGTGCCTCGGTCAAGTGTTCGCCAAGGCGTCGGGTGGCAATCCTGCGCCGAAGGAGGCCAAAAATGCGAGTTACGATTTGGGCCGCCTTGTTGATCTGCGCCGCATCTGTCTCGCCGGCGCACTCGGAAGCCTCCGCTCCCGTCCCTGTCGGCACGGTTACTGCTGAAAAGCGTCCCGTTGCGAAGGCGCTCGATTTCGTCGGGCGGGTCGAAGCGATCAACCGCGTCGAAGTCAGGGCGAGAGTAAAAGGCTACCTGGAGGCGGTCCTGTTCAAGGAGGGGGACGTAGTCAAGGAAGGCGCTCCGCTCTATCGTATCGAAAAAGGTTTGTTCGAAGCCGCGGTCGAGCAAGCCCAAGGCGCGTTGGAGACGAGCAAGGCGCAACACGAGTTGGCGGTGAAGGCCCGAAAACGCCAAGACGAGCTGTTTGCAAAGAACGTAGCGGCGGAAAAAGCACGGGACGAAGCCGTCGCGGCAGAGGGAATGGCGAAAGGCGCCATCACGACGAATGAAGGCAACCTGCAGACGGCGCAAATCAATCTTGGCTACACCGACATCATCGCCCCGATTACCGGCAAGATCGGCCGCACGTCTTTGACCAAGGGTAATGTCGTCGGCCCGGACAGCGGCGTCCTCACGACGCTCGTCAGCCAGGATCCGATGTATGTCACCTTCCCGGTAAGCCAGCGCGAATTCCTGCAGGCGGCTCAGACCGGCCGCCCCGCCGACGCCAAGAATATCAAAGTGCGGATTCGATTCTCGGATGGCTCGACTTACGACCACCTGGGCGAAATCAATTTCGTCGATGTGATGGTAGATCGTACCACCGATACCGTCATCGCCCGCGCGACGATACCGAATCCCGACGGTCGGCTGGTCGATGGCCAACTGGTGCGGGTCAATCTCGAGAGCGGCACCCCCGACGAGAAGGTGGTCATCCCTCAGGCTGCGCTCATCGCTGACCAGGGCGGTGTCTATGTCTTCGTCGTCGAGGATGGCAAGGCCGTCATCAAGCGTGTCAGGACCGGCGCCGAGAGCGGCGCGAATGTTGTGATCGACGCGGGCTTGTCCGGCGGCGAGCAGGTCATCGTGGACGGCCTGCAAGGGATCCGTGCCGGCATAGCGGTGCGGGCAAGCCCGATGCCGCAGACGGTCCGAGGTTGATTCAATGCTCTCCTCGGTCTTCGTCGACCGACCGCGGCTCGCCATCGTAATCGCCATCGTCACGACGATTGCTGGCGCGCTGGCGTTGTATTCGATTCCGATCGCTCAATATCCCGATATCGTTCCACCCCAGGTCTCCGTCACCACCAACTTCCCCGGCGCCTCCGGCGCCGTAGTCGACGCCACCATTGCTCAGCCGATCGAGGCTCAGGTCGTCGGCGTCGACAAAATGATCTACATGAAGAGCGTGAGCGGCGACGATGGCAGCTACACGCTCACCGCATCGTTCGAGCTCGGCACCGATCCGGACATCAATACGGTCAACGTCAACAACCGGGTGCAGGTGGCGCTCTCGAGCCTGCCTGAAGA
>JBKPOZ010000114.1:0-12035 GCA_046733355.1 Pseudomonadota bacterium
GTGCGGAGCTGGCTCCCGACACAGATACAACCATTGAGGTGCATGCTGCTCATGCGCCCATTCCACTGGACAAAGCCGTCCCAGCCGGCCTCGTCGTCAACGAACTAATTACAAATTCCCTGAAATATGCGTTTGGGAACGCGGGCGGTGTTATTCGAGTCACATTTGATGTTGTGACGAATGCAAGCGAAGCCCTGCGTCGCAGTCGCGGATGATGGAATTGGGATGAAGCTGCCTCCAGAAAAAGGATTCGGCCTGACACTGATCGAAGGTCTGGCGCACCAACTCTCTGGACGCATCGAGTACGTGCAAGTGGAAAAAGGCTCCCGCGTCCAACTTTGTTTTCCTGCTGCATTTTAGACGGCTCTTATCGCCCATCCTGACGCCGAGCTCTTGGCCGCGATTGCCCCACGGGTCGTGAAATGCTGATCCTGACTACGCGGGCCATTTTTTCGCCAGGGCGCTTCGACGCGACGGGAGCCTAAACGCGTTGTTTGGGTCCCATATCCCGACATTGGGCCTGGCATATTGGACTGAGGGCGGACGAAACCGTGGAGCCGCATCGTGCAATGGCGAAGCTGCAGCGCCCTACTGGCCATCCGCGTGCTCCGCATTGTCTGCTGACGGTCCGGCGGTCCTTCGGCCCATCTGCGCACAGCCGCGTGCTCCGTTGGAAACCAATCCTTACCAGCTGCATTAAGTCTGAAATAGCACCAACCAGTAGCCAGAAGCCCCATCCACGCGCCAACCTGTGTCGAACCAGCAGCGAACCCGACGTGCCGATCTCCCCCAGTGCCCGCGGTGGAAGGCCGCGCCCATGTCGGATATCTTGACGATCGCGCCGACACTGCACGAACCGGGGTTGATCGCCTACGAATGCTCCAGCTGCGGTTACATTACGAGCGTTTTATTTCACCCTGGCGATCAGCAGCGCCCCTGAGTGCGCAATCAGCTCCCGAGAAGCTTGAGCCCTCTGTCGCGTACGCCCAATGTGTCGGTTGCTCGGAGAGACCACCCGTTGGTCCGCTCGGTGCTACGCCAGGCCGAGCAAGGCTTACAGTTCCAAAAACAAAGCAGCCCCAGCAGGGGAAGCAGCCAGACCTGGTACCAGAGGGGCGGTTTTTCAAGTTGACCACCGCGCCCTATCACACTGGTCCCCACTGTGACGTCACTTGCTCCGGAGACGGTGGAGTTAGTTAGCGCGGACGGCTTAGGGTCTGTACCTAATTAGCTCGATCTGATTCTCTCGTGCCAAGCGATTCGGCACGGGATGCTTTGATGCGCGCAGGGTTGTTCTGGCTGAATGACAGGCAGTGGGCATGCATTGCACCGCATCTGCCGGCGAACCTGACCGGACCCGAACGAGATGATGATCGGCGGATCATCAGCGGCATCATCCACATGCTCCAGTGCGGCGCCCGCTGGCGCGACTGCCCGCCCGAGTACGGTCCCTACACGACCATCTACACCAATCGCTGGTGCAAACGCGGACGTTGAGCGAAGATCTTCCAAGCCTTGGCCAATTGCGACAAGCACAGCGTGATCTTGTCGATCGACTCCACCTCGATCAAGGCGCATCGCTCCGCCAGCGGCGGAAAAGGGGGGAGCACGAACAGGCGATCGGCCGCTCACGCGGCGGACGCACCACGAAAATCCACGCGCTGAGCCACCCCGATTGCAGACCGTGCGCATTTCATCTCACTCCCGGCCAAGACGCAGATATTGCCGCCGCGCCGACGCTTCTTGCGCTTGCTCCGCCTATGAGTTCGCTCATCGCTGACAAGGGATATGACGGCGACCACTTTCGCGCCGATATCGTCAACCGCGGCGCAAAGCCTGTGATCCCAAACAAGTCCAACAGAGTAGCCCTCCACCGTTTCAAACAAGCGCGCATACAAGGGGCGCAATGTCATCGAGCGCTGCTTCTGTCGGCTGAAAGACTTCAGACGCATCGCGACCCGCTATGATAAGCTCGCCCGCAACTTCCTCGCCGCCGTCCAGCTCGCCGCCATCGTGGCCTACTGGATCAATTGAGTCTGGACCCTAGTACTCGGCCGCTCGTTGTTGGCTGCATGGGGCGCGGGGAGCCTCCTTTCGTTGTGCCCGCAGCTCTTTAAGGAAAGCGGCTGCCCACCATGAGACGTCCCGATCGCGGACCGGCTCGATCATACTGCGCCAGCGGGCGACGCGCTCTTGCTGGCCCATTTGCAATGCATCTCGGATGGCCTCCGCGACCTCGAGTTTGTCATTTGGATTGACGATAATCGCACCTGTAAGCTGCTGGGCCGCACCAGCAAACTTGGACAGTATCAAAACCCCCGGATCTAGTGGGTCTTGAGCTGCAACGTATTCCTTCGCGACCAGGTTCATGCCGTCACGCATCGGTGTGACCAGTGCGACGCGCGCAAGGCGATATAAGGCAGCAAGTAAAGATCTGGGATATGCACTAGTAACGTATTGAATCGGTACCCAGCCGGGCTCGCCCAACGAGCCGTTTATCCGGCCAAGAGTTTCATTTACCACCCGGCTCAGCGTCTCATATTCGGGGACTTCGCTGCGGGTTGTTGGCGCGATTTGAAGGTAGGTGACGTGACCTCGCTGATCGGGGCAGTTGAGGAGAAAACGTTCGTACGCTTCCATCCTGTGCGGAATGCCCTTCGAGTAATCAAGCCGATCGACCCCGATGATCAATTTGCGTAAGCCAAGCCCATCAATCGTCTGACCGATAATGCGATTAGGGCGAGGACGCGCGGCGAGTTCCTGAAAGTCGCGTGCGTCTATACCAATCGGAAAGCTTTTCACGCAGGTGCGACTTTTACCTGCATCCAGCACATCCGTGTTTTGAGCAGCCGCGTTGAGCTCCTCCATGAGCGCACGTCTAAGATTGTCGGCATCCCGCTCAGTTTGCACTCCGACGAGATCGAATTCCATGACCGCGCGGAGAAGATCCGTGCTTCCCGGTAGAGTTCCAAGCACCTCCGGCGCCGGCCACGGGATATGATGAAAGTACCCAATTAAATTGGTGAGGCCTAGGGCTCTCAATTCCGCAGCTAGCGGGATCAAATGATAATCGTGTACCCATATGAGATCCCCTGAGCAGAGAAGCTTGGCCAGCGCTTCTGCAAAGGTCCGATTAACTCGCAAGTAGCCGGCATAGTCAGTTCGTGAGAAGTCGGAAAGGCCCACGCGGTAGTGCATCGTCGGCCAAAGTGCTCGATTGGCAAAACCATAATAATATTCCTGACGGTCAAGCGCTGTCAGATCCATGAGCGCATACTTAACATTCCCTTTGTCGACCATTTTGGGTTGGAAAGTAGGCTGCGCAGCTACCTTGCCGCTCCAGCCAAACCAGAGACCCTCATATGCTTGAAACGCCGCTCGCAACGCTACGGCCAACCCTCCAGCGCTCCCTTTGGCGGCGGCGTCGGGGATCCATACCCGGTTAGAGACAATAACGAGGCGAGGCAAAAAACGCTCCTACACACACGCGCTTTGTGCACCCTTAGCTGGGGAGACAGCGAGCGCATTACAAACTAATTTAGTCTAACCCAGTGCGGACATTCCAAATGTCACGAGCGTATTCGCTGACCGTCCGGTCGGACGAGAACCAGCCCATGTTGGCGACGTTGAAGATGCTCATGCACGCCCAGGCTGATGCCGATTGCCACAGCCGGTCGATCCGGCGCTGTGTTGCATAATAGGCGTCGAAATCCGCGGCGACTACATAATAATCATGATACCTTAAGGCATTCGCAAGAGGAGTAAAGCGGCTACGGTCATTGTTAGTAAACAAGCCAGATTCGAGAGCGTCCACCGCCTGAGCGAGCAGCGAAGACGCGGCGATTGTGGCTGTCGCATCAAGACCACTGCGTCGGCGCTCCTGCACCTCGTGTGTCTTGAGACCAAACATAAAAATATTCTCCGCGCCGACATGATCGCGAATCTCAATATTGGCCCCATCGACCGTGCCAATGGTCAGCGCGCCGTTAAGCGCGAGCTTCATGTTACCCGTGCCGGAGGCTTCCATTCCGGCCGTTGAGATCTGCTCGGAGAGTTCGGCTGCCGGAATGATCGTCTCGGCAAGGCTTACGTTGTAGTTTGGAATGAAGACGACCTTGAGAAGATCGCGGACTGCCGGATCGTTGTTCACGACCGCTGCGACGTCGTTCGCCAGCTTGATTATCAGTTTTGCTTGTGTGTAGCTGGCTGCTGCTTTGCCAGCAAAAATTTTCACGCGCGGCACCCAGCTGCGGTTAGGCTCAGCGCGAATCTCGGCATAGAGCGCGATGGTTTCCAGAAGATTTAGCAATTGGCGCTTGTATTCATGGATGCGCTTAATCTGCACATCGAACAGCGCATCTGGGTCCAGGAGCAAGCCCAGACGATCGTAGATGAGGCGCGCGAGCGTGACTTTGTTGGTCCGCTTGACAACTCTGAAGCGCTCTTGCAGCGAGGCGTCATCTGCATAGTTAGCGAGTTGACCCATCGCGGTTTGATCATCGAGCACAGAAGCCCCGCAGACTTCACACAAGAGCCGGCACAGGCCGGGATTTGCCTGCATGAGCCAGCGGCGGAAGGTGATACCATTCGTCTTGTTTACGATGCGATCTGGATAAAGGTCATGCAGCTGATGAAAAACAGTTTGTCGCATCAGCTCGGTGTGTAACGCAGACACACCATTGATTCGGTGTGAGCCCACGAATGCGAGATGCCCCATACGCACGCGTCGGTTGCCGCTTTCATCAATGAGCGATACCGCTGCGAGCACAGTATGCCGATCGGGACTTTTCTCTCGCGCAAGTCGCAGGTGCTGCTCGTTGATGCGGTAAATAATCTCCAAATGCCGCGGCAAGATCCGCTCTAATAGCGGCACCGGCCAGCTCTCGAGCGCCTCCGGCAAAAGCGTGTGATTGGTATAGGACAAGGTCTTAACCGAGATCCGCCAGGCATCGTCCCACGGCATTCCGTGCAGATCGACTAAAAGTCGCATCAGCTCAGCGACCGCGATGCTGGGATGTGTATCGTTGAGCTGAACCGCGGCGAGATCCGGTAGCGAATGGAGATCGCCATCGGTTGACAGATGCTGATGAATGAGGTCCTGCAACGATGCGGAGACGAAAAAATATTCTTGTCGGAGCCGCAACTCGTGCCCTGCCGGGGTCTCGTCGCTCGGATAGAGAATCTTCGAGATTGCTTCCGCCCGTGCCTGTTCCGCCAGCGCGGCCAGATGCTCCCCCTTATTGAACGCATCGAGCCGCATTGGGTCGGCCGCGCGCGCGGACCACAGCCGCACAATATTCACATCCCGGCCTCTCCATCCCACGATCGGAGTGTCATAGCCTACGGCCTCGATCGTCTCATCGGGGTGCCACATCGTGGCGATGTCTCGAGGTCCGACAGCCTGCTCGAGACGTCCGCCGTAATGGATGTCGTAGATCACTTCTGGCCGTTCGAACTCCCACGGGTTGCCGAATGACAGCCATTCCTCCGGATATTCCTGCTGCCATCCATCGCGGATAACTTGCCGGAATAGGCCATGATCGTATCGAATTCCGTAGCCATAGGCCGGTATCCCCAATGTCGCCATGCTTTCCATGAAACAGGCAGCGAGGCGTCCAAGGCCGCCGTTGCCAAGTGCGGCGTCTGGCTCGGACGCCCTCAACAGAGCCAGATCGACACCGAGATCGCCAAGCGCCGCATTGACGATTTCACCCAGGCCCAGATTGCCCAGCACATCGTTGAATAGGCGACCGATTAAGAACTCAAGCGATAAAAAGTAGACACGTTTACGGCCCTTGCTGCGGTTATCGCGTTCTGTCTCAATCCAGCGATGTATGACGCGGTCCCGCGCCGCCAATGCCGCTGCCACGAACCAGTCCCGATTCGTTGCCAGAGCCGGATCCTTGCCGACTGCGAGTGTCAACTTGGCCAGGATGGCGCTCCTAAACTCAGCGATATCACGGTCATGCAATGCCGTATCAGTGGCGCGCTTGTCGGCGTCTAAGACTTGCATCGGATTTCGTGAGGGGTGGGCACCAACCCGTCTTGGCTTTCACTCATTCACTTCACTCAAGGCTAGAATGTTTCAGTCCTGATTGAGTCTGCAAATAAAAAGCCGGTCAAGGTACCCGGCCGATGACGGGGCGGAGTTCTCGCGGAAGCCTTCCCGCCAATGTTGAGGCAGCCGTGTGGTACTTTGGACACGTCAAGACTTTTATTAAACACCGCCATAATGCTCTCAATCTAAGCCTGTACAGGTCTCGTAGCGAGGAAACCGCGGAGGCGGCACCCGCTATGACCTATGACCACATCGTCGGATTTGATCCGAACGGCATTCGCCGCATCTACGCCTCTACTTGGATTGAGGCGCGGCTAGAAGCGCGAAACTACATCAGAAAACGCGCTGATACAGCCCCACTATCTGCGTGGCGCTTCGAGCTCTTTGTCGATACTCCTGCCCGAACGAGATCCCCAGACTCTGCGGAGCTTTGACCTCTCTTGTGCTGGCGAGTGGTCTGGGCAGCCCTGCACCAGGGCTCATGCGCGCTGGATCGTGACCTAACAGGTGTCTTGCCTACTGCAGCTGCGCCGAAGGCCTGCACCAGAGGCGAACTCGCTCCGGCGTAGATGTAGCCCATGCGCAGGCAGGCGCTGAGAATGACGGCACCGAGCGCAAGTACCAGCGCGATATTCAACGGGCAAACGGAAGATGGAGGAGCCATCAGCGTCTCCTCTTTGTTTGGCCGTCGTGCGCAGATGCACGCGTGGACGAATCATCTCTGGCTAGGAAGAATGGGACATAAGTCATTCTAACTGCTTCGCAAATCACGTTATTGTGCCCGGCCATATCGCACCTCCAGGCAGCGGTTTTTGCATAGCTTGTGCGTATCGGAACCAGTGACAACCCGAAATGGCCCTCGCCACCCACGATATGAACGCGTTGCGCGGTTGATGCGCCCCGGCCGTTCATCCGTGAGTGCACGGCGCGTTGCGCCGAGCACCTTCAGGATGGACGTCACGGCTTGAGGGAGGCGTCGAACAGCTCGGGGTGGCGCGACCGCAGCATCGCCTAGCTCTGGCTTTGGAGTTTAGCCTTCACCGGAATGGCTTTGGCTGACACCGCCACGGATGTTGAGGCTGAATATGCCGCTTGGGGTGCTGGATTCAACAAAGGGGATGCTAAAGCCGTTGCCGCCTTCTATACAGATGACGCTATTATCCTTCCCCCAAGCCAGTTGGTGATCAAAGGTCGATCTGATGTGGAGGACTTCGTTAGTGGGCTATTTGAGATCGGGCTAACATCGCATAAGGTGGAACTCATCGAAGTAACGGTGGACGGTCCTGACATCATCGCCGCGGTAGGGAAGTGCTCAGTTAAACACAAAGGGGGATCAGGAGGACTTGTCACGAATATTTTCACGAAGCAGCGGAATAGGACGCTGAAAATCAAACTGCACATGTTCAGTTTGAGCCCGATCTCCCCGAACTGAAGCTCTTCCCCTAAACAGCGCGCGCGCCCGTGCTGACCGCATCGGTGGCGGCAAAGCCTTCCGGCGCATCCTCGCTAATAGCTCCAATGAGGCCGCGGCATCCATGCCGCGGAAGACATGTAGTCATAGCCGCGGCGCCGTGCCCAAGCGGACCTTGGCGGTTTGAGATGTCGCGGACCAAAACGTATTGGAACTTGTGGATGGCGCGCAAACCTCGCGCTGTTGATGTACTCGATTGATTGCAGGCAAACTCGAAGGGCAATAGACTATTACATGCACCCGATTGAGCAGTTCGAGATCCGCACGCTCTTTCCAATCGTCAAGATTGGGAGCGTGTCACAAATTCGGCGCGCTTTACATGCTGATCGCGGTTGCAATCATCGCATTGTTGATGATCGGCTTTACGAGCAAAAAGGCTTTGATACCCGGTCGGGTCCAGGCGATCGCTGAAATCAGCTACGAATTTATCGCGGCAAACTTGCAACGCAGCGCGGGATCAGAGGGAATGAAATTCTTTCCCCTGGTGTTCTCGCTATTCATGTTCATTCTCGTACTCAACGTCATCAGCTTAATTCCCTACAACTTCGCGGTGATGGCCCAGATCATCATCACGGCGGCGCTTGCCATGCTGGTGTTTCTGACGGTGATCGTTTACGGCTTTTGGAAGCATGGGTTCCGTTTCCTGAGGGTTTTTGTGCCGAGCGGGTATCTCCTTCCATTGGTATCTTCCATCGAGGTTCTTTCGTTCCTCTCGCGGCCGCTTTCGCACAGCGTTCGCTTGTTCGCCAACATGCTTGCCGGCCATATAACGCTCTACGTGTTCGGCGGCTTCGTCACCATGGTGAGCGCGCTCGGCATCCTCGGCTGGTTCGGAGCCATCGTCCCGCTGGCCATGACGATAGCGATCTTTGCTCTTGAGTTACTGGTCGCGTTCCTTCAGGCATACGTGTTCGCCATTCTCACGTGCATCTATCTCAATGATGCGATTCACCCTGGTCACTGACCGGGATACACATCCGCGCGGGATTTTCCGTAACTCGCGCAACGCACGATTTTACCGTTTTCTCTTTGCCGATCCGCACTTCTCGGTCGTTAGCGGCGCGCGCAGTCCGGTCCGCAGTTGGGGACATAGCGGACCAAAAAGTATGGATACGGGCCTTGTGGATCCCGCACCCTTGAGGAAAGTTGGAGGTCGCCCGGACTGCAATCGTACAGGCGCAACAGCTCGGCTTGCGCGGCGGCGCAGGCCCGCCGCAGCTCGGCATTGCCCACCGCGCGCCCCTGCAGCAGCGCGGCGACGCGTTCGAGGTAGTGCGCCCCCATGCGCCGTGGAATCGGCGCGGCTGCCCATTTGAGCAGAGCCGACTGTTTGTCGCTCAAAGCGAACAGAAATTGCATGCTCCATTGCCTCGCGTGGATTGAGGTCGGTAGGCTCGATACAGATTCGTTTGGTGTGCCGGTCAAAGACAAAAAGTGGGTGCGGGGTTTGGCACTCGCACCCGCAGAGGAGATGAAATGAATGCCACAGAGTGGCATTGCGCGCCCCTGCCGGGTGTTGTCACGGAGACCGCCCGCTGCTCCGCCCAGGCTCTTGCGAGGACGCCAGGACCGGGGGCCTGTCGCATGGCGGACATCACGCGCGGAACTCAAAGAGCTTGCAAGGCAGAGAACATGGCCGGCTGGGTAAAACAGGGAGCGCCCTGGTGCGCCTTCACAGTGCCCGCCGCAATGAGTTGGCGCTGCCCTTGGTGGTGGTCCGCAGCAGCAATTCGGGCAGGGTGCGAACGGCGCTTACGGTCGCGCTGGTGGATTCGGCCAACATGGAGCGGAACGGAAGCGGAAGCGACGCTAGCAGCTTGGTCGTGTCCGTGATTTTGGGAGGGGTGCCGCCCTGGCCGAGGAGCGTGCGCGCTTTATCAATGCGCAACTTTTCTCGCAGGAACACCACCGCGGTCCATGCGTTGGCGACAGCGACACCGTGAGCCAGGAGAAGACGCATGGGTATAGACAAGGATCGCGTTAAAGGTTCCGCCGAGCAGGCCAAAGGAAAAGTGAAAGAATGGACCGGCAAGGTCACCGGCGATACCAAAACAGAAGGCGAAGGAAAGACCGAGCAGGCGAAGGGCAAGGTCCGGAACACCGTCGGTGGTATGAAGGACACTGTTCGCGGCAAGTAGCTGCCGTTCAGGTCAACAGTTAGGGTCGACACTTAGGGGAGCCCCGCAAGGGGCTCTCATTCTTTGGTGGCAGCGAATTCGCTGAACGGACGCGGCAGGAATGCGTTGTGTCTGATAGGCGACTGCCAGAGAAGCCCGTGCAGCGGGGCTTGTAGCCGTGTCCAGAGAACAGCGAACGAAACGCACCGCTCTACCCGACTGCCCGCGATGTAAGGCAGCGGCCCTGTCCGACATTCTCACCATCGCCCCCACGCCGCGCGAGCCTGGCTTGATTGCCTACGAGTGCTCGAACTGCGGTTACATCAGCAGCATCCTGCTGCAGGCTGCGCATCGACATAACGGCTAAGTTCCTGCTTATGTCGGCGCTCGGCAGCGCCTAGATGCTCGCCTACGCCATGGGTACACGCTCTAGCGGGACGAATTCGTGGATTCCGTCTCTGGTGTGGCGGATGTGGCGGTCGCGCTCTTGGAGACTATTTTCGCGACGGCTTCCTGAGCCTTTTCCATTGCGCGAGTTACTTCGGCCATCAGTTGTTTCAGATTGTTCTCGGCTGCGTTCATTTCCATGTCCCCCGTCGCCGCCCTCCTCAATGGAAAAGGGCTGGCCACGCAGTATTCAGGGCCAAAGTGAACAGTCTCTAAAGAACCTTACGGCCAACGAACTGACAAAATCGTCCGACCAGTCCTCCTGCGAACGCCTGACGACCGCTTTCAGGTGAACTGCGGACAAGATAGCCCACCCGCATGCGGCCGACATGCCAGAAAGGCGAGTATCGGCAGTGCAGTTAACGACGGCTGGCTGATGTGTCTGTGCCTCGCGACAGCCGCGCCGTCCCGGGAACTGTGCATCCGCCCACACGTTGGCGGCCTGTACGAGGCCTCGTGATCGATCCACAAAAAGCTCTGAACTATCAGCGCGCGCTCGCCGTGTTCACGCGCATTGTCGATGAATCGGCCTCCGTCCCGGGCCTGTTGCAGAACGCCGCCGCCCAGGTTGCCCGCATCACCGACATCGAACACGTTAAGATCCTGCGCTATCGCCCCGATCGGGGGGATCTCCTGGTCGAGGCCGGCGTCGGCTGGAAGCCCGGCGTGGTCGGGCATGTCAGCTTTGGCGCCGACCGGTTTTCCGCGCCCGGCCGCTCTCTCCAAACCGGCGCGCCTGTCGCGGTCGAGGACATCGCGAACGATCCGGAATTCCGCTACGCCGACGTGCTGCGCGAGCACAGCATTGTGTCAGTGCTCAACGTTCCCATCTTTGTCGAGGGCACGCATTGGGGCGTGCTCGAGGTCGATACGGTCGAAAAGACAACGTTCGCAGAATTTGAGGTTCACTCGCTTGCGATCTTTGCCAACATTCTCGGAATGTCGCTCGCGAAGGGCGCGGCGCGGAACGCCGCCGCCAAGGCCGCGTCGCTGATCAGCGATAGCAAGTCTGAGACCGAGATCATGCTGCGCGAGCTGCAGCATCGGATGAAGAACAATTTGCAGGTGATCGTGAGCTTTCTCGCGATGCAGGGCCGCGCGTCAGCGAGCGAGGAGACGCGCGAGCGCATCGGCCGCGTGATGGACCGCGTGATGGCGATCGGGCTTGCGCATGACCAGCTCTCCTTCAAGAAAAGCGCTAGCAGCGTGGATATGCGCGACTACCTGAAGGCGCTGTGCGCCAACATCGACCCCCGCCGTCCGAACCTCACGATCGACACGGAATTCGAGCCGATAAGCATCCCCCTCGACCGCGCCGTTCCGATCGGCCTCATCCTAAATGAGTTGGTGACCAACTCAATCAAGTACGCATTTGATGAGGACGGCGGCGTCATCAACGTCACGTTCCGGGTGAACGAAACGATCGGTGAAGCTGAGCTTTGTGTGTGCGACAACGGGCGCGGCATGGGACCAGCGCGCTCTGGCTCGCTCGGGCTACGGCTGGTCGAAGGCCTCTCGCGCCAGCTCGGCGGCCGGCTCACCACTCCCGAAGTTCCGAAGGGCACGAAGACGGTGTTGACAGTCCCGTATTCAGTGTGAGCCTCCGGTGACTGGGGGCCAGATCCTCATGGCGGCATGGCCAAGGATGCCCGCGCCAACACCCGAGCTATGTCCGCTGCTGGGCACTTCTCAGACGTTGGACGTCTGTACCGAGGTAGTCTGCTAATGCACCAACTCCGGACATGCGTGCGCCATCGTCGCATGTCGCAGAAGTGCCACAAGCCGACCTGAGCAATCGCAGCAAAACCGCTTCCGCAGGGGAGGATGACGCGTCATTCATGGCCCGGGCGGGCGCCGTCCTTGTCGATACGGGGGCGCGGGCGGCCGCCGTCGCTGAGGGCGACGACGACAACAATCTCCGCCGCGCGCGGCGCGTCCGGAA
>JBKPOZ010000115.1:0-5943 GCA_046733355.1 Pseudomonadota bacterium
GGATTCTCGCCGTAAGGCTAAAACCTTAACGCCACCACTTCCCCCGTTGCATTGCGGCGGCCCTTTTCAGTTCAGGAGACTGGATGACTGAACGTTACCCATTACGTCGCCTCATAGAAGAAGCCGCCGGACACTCGCTGCGAGGAACGCGCCAGAGTCCGCACCCGTGTTGCTGCCTCACAGACGACGTACCCGAGTTGGTGGATGTCTGCTCATTGAGGAGAAGCTGACTCACTGCTGAGGTGCTCGGGACAGCCGCTGTTGCCCTATGCTGACATAACCCGGATCGAAATCTCGCACTGCAGCACGCCGCTGACCCGGCCTCGATAATCCGTTATCGTAGATGTGAAGACACTGGACCAGGAACTGCGAGCTGCAATTCGAGGCGCGAGTTTTGTGACCAACCGATAGGCCCGATTGCGCGTAAGCTGACCCCAACTAATCCCGCTGCAAGGCGAATGCTGCACATGGAACATCCATTCCTTGTCGAAGAATACATTCCCGCACAGGCGCAGCACGCGCCAAGCGGCTCGCGGGAGTTTGGTCCCGCTGTAACGGAGCCAGAGTGAGCGGCGGCACTACCGCCGTTTCCGAACCTGCCCCCGAGCGAGGCGCTTCTCCTGACGCCAGCTGATCCCCAGTACGCGGACTACCTGCCCGCTGCCAATCTTCGCACGCAACTGGCACCGGCACTGCGTGCAGTCTGGCAGACGGAGAATGCGGTCGCCGTAATGACCGATTGGGTGCGCGCAAACAGCCTGTCCTTTGCGGTGCGGCGCGGAGGTCATTCGTACGAAGGATTTTCACAGTCAATCGATGTGGTGATCGACCTTCGCGGCTTGCAAACGTCACCGTGGACACCAGCGCAGGACTGGTGACCGCGGGAGCAGGAGTTTCGCTGTACGACGTTTACCAAGAACTCGCGAACCTCGGGTATGCGTTTCCAGCCGGCAGTTGCCCGACCGTCGGGATTTCCGGCCACTCATTGGGGGCGGATATGGATTGCTCGCCAGGTCGCATGGCGTGACCTGCGACAGTCTCCAGCAAGTTACCTTGGTCGATGCGCAAGCAACCACGCTGGACGCGACCGCAACCTCGGAGCCCGATCTGTTTTGGGCCTGCAGAGGTGGTGGTGGCGGCAGTTTCGGCATTGCCACCCAGTTGGTATTGCGCATCTTTCAGCTGGATGGGGTGCTGGTGTTCGGCGTCTCGTGGCTGCTGTCGCAACCGAAGGCGGCGCGCGTTTTCAGCGCCTGGCAAAACTGGGCTCCAAATGCCCCCAGGACCATCACCTCCATTATGAAACGGCCCCACAGCGGGTAGCGCGATTTCGATGCGGTGCATTGGGCAGTCGGTCGGCTCACTGACCGAGCTACGCAACGAACTCTTCGCCCTGGTGAGCGTCGAGCCGCCATCAAATCCGCTGCACATTCAGACGCTGAGCTTTCTGGACGCAGTCAACCATTTCTCCGGCGGGCTGAATTATGAGTCAGTCTTTATGAAGGCGAAGTCGGATTACGTCCTCAGCCCCTTTCGCTTTCCGCGATATCAGCCCTGCTCGCTGCCGTGGCTCAAGTTCCAGTAGGTGGAATCGCCGTGCTGTGCGATGCTTATGGCGGCGCAATTTCCGATGTGGCGGCCGCTGATACGGCGTTTCCCCGACGCAGTGGGACACAATACTGCATCCAATATTTCTCCAGTTGGCTGGACCCAGCTGATACTCCTTCCCACATCGCCAATGTCGCCAATGTCTACGCTGCCATGCGTCCGTATTTACCGGGCGCCGCTTACGTGAACTACTGCGATCTCGATCTGCAGAATTTTGCGGACGCCTATTGGGGTGCAAACCTGCCGAGACTTTCTGCCGTGAACAAGGCTTACGACCCCGGCAACCTGTTTCGTCATGCCCAAAGCGTTGCGGTGGCTCCGTAATTGCCAGCAAGACGACGCGAAACCGGCTGGGAGGTGCCGGCCAAGGCGCGGGACGCGGGGGCAGGTTGGGTGCGTTAAACCAACAAAAATTAACCATCGGTGCACAAAATAAGATACAGTAAACGCGCTAACGATTGCTCGTACACTGGGAGGATCCGATGGACGGAAATGAGCTGGCGGCTTCATTCAATTGGACCGATGATCAACTTTCAGATTTGAGTTTTTCAAGAAATGATAAGCCGATTGGTTTTACGGAACATGAGATTGATCTGACCTTCAAGGACCCACGGGGTAATGGAGAGATTGAGAAGATTCTCTTGGATCCTCAATACCGTCCAGGTAATGCGTCCGATGCTGATTTCTTTGTCCAAACAACTATCACCTCACCAGTATCCAACAAAAAAGTAAGCGAAACTGCCCTGTGTTATTGGAATAATGACAAAAGCATAGCAGTGGGCAGCATCGAGGATGACGGCGGGCGGCTTGCCATCGTGGCGGAAAGCGTCACCGACTCATTCAAGACTTCCAGGTTTTCATTTCTTGTTTTGCCCATGGCGGGGTATTCTGGCTTCCGAATTGCCGAGGACGTTCCCGTCGGGAACGAATCACCAGGGCTCATTGGCATTGACGTAAAGCTGAAGAGCCCGACACCCGTTTTGTCAGAGATCTCATTCCCACCGACACTGGCGCGCGGGTCACTAGGCAGTGTCGTATCCGCGTTGCAAAAGGCGCTGAAGGAATTTCGCGGTCCAAACACTCCGACCGATCCTGGGGCCATCGATGGCGACTTTGGCCAGCGGACTGAATCGGCCGTGCGCGCCTATCAGTCGGAACAAAATATTACGGTGGATGGGGTCGTTGGGAATCAGACGTGGTGGGTTCCGGCAGGAGCAGCCGGTGCCACGCTAGCGTCGTTAGCGGGCCTTGTTTAGCCCACTCCCGTTGCGCTGCTACGTTAGTGATAGCGCCGACCGCTGCGCCATGCGTGTTGATTATTATCCAACTGCAATAATCTGCGTCACGATGGCGTATCCAGCAACAATCCAGCACCCCGCGCCAGCGAGTGAACCATGGTCAAGAAACCGAAACAACCAGCAGAGACAGCCGAGCTCAAAAAGCAAATCGAGACCATTCTGGGTCACGAGATTGATCCGGGCGTGGAGCGGATCGTCACCTTGTTCCACCCCGCCGGGTCCTATGCCGTCTTTTGGATGGACCAGTCGGCCCAAGCCTGCTGGAGGCGCTTATTTCCGGTTCCCGGCAAGGACTGTTCTATAGTCCGACTTCTCGAAGCAACCGGCGTTTCATCTACCCTGGCGGATGGCAAACGGGTGTTTCAGGTGAGCGATGTTGTATGCCCCGAGGGCGTACTGTGGAGTTTTGGCGAACCCATCAATGTCATTGCCACGCCTCTTGCCGAGAGCCCAATCTTCCTCACCATGACCTACTCACTGGTACCGCAGGGTCCGGATCCATCATTCCAACCTGATGTACAAATGACGGTCTTCACTTGGAACGCTGACGGAACTCCAGCCCCCAATGTCTCATTCGATTGGCGATGTCGAGCGGTTATATTGAGTAATCCTCCCCCTTCGGGTGCTAACTAACAAACAAAATTTGCTGAGATTAGGTTATACTCAGACGGGCGCTGGCTCAGAAATGTTCTCGATCTCTTTTACCGCCAGATTACCCAAATTGTCTGGCATCGCGCGCCAGGGAGTGAACCATGGTCAAGAAACCGAAACAACCCGCAGAGACGACGGAGCTCAAAAAGCAAATCGAGACCATTGTGGGTCACGAGATTGATGCGGGCGTGGAGCCGATCATAAAGTTCTCCTCCCCTGCAGGGTCCTATACTTTCTTTGGGGAGGTCGTGCCCGAGTCAGTGACAGCCTGCTGGAGGCGTATTTATCCGTTTCCGAACAAGGTCTGTTCTCCTGGTATTGGACTTCTCGAAGCAACCGGCGTTTCATCTACCCTGGCGGATGGCAAGCGAGTGTTTCACGTGAGCGATGTCATATGCCCTCAGGGCGCATCCTTTGGTTTTGCGGAACCCATCAATGTCGTTGCCACGCCCCTTGCCGAGAGCCGAACCTTCCTCACTGACCTACTCGCTGATACCGCAGGGTCCGGATCCGTCAATTCACCCTGATGTACAAATCACGGTTTTCGCTTGGAACGCTGACGGAAGTCCAGCCCCCAATATTGTGTTCAATTGGCGGTGTCGAGCGTGGCCCTCGAGGGCGTGAATTGGCACCGATCTCGCGGCGGCGTACCGCCAGGCGGCTGGTATCTACGCTGGCAAAATTCTAAGTGGCGCAAGATCATTGCCCGTAGTGCAATTCGAGCTGCTGATCAACGTCAAGGTGCCAAATCGCTCGGCATCAAAATCTCCGCATTGCTAACTGCGCGCCCGATACTTTAGATTCAGACGGTTAGGGCTGACTATTAGTTTCAAGTGATTTAGTTCTTCGCGAACGGCCGCGTCAGAGCATCAAGAACCCGGGTCGGCCACCACCACCATACCCACGGGTTGCACGCAAGTAGCACATAATCAAGGGTGAGACTTTGTGGCGCCCCATCGGCCCAATCGACCACCGCACCAAAGCCGAGGACGGGAACGCCCGTCCAGGGCAGCACGACGAAACGGATGCTTACCTCCGAGCTGGTGGCCGAGAAGTCGTTCTCGCCGACCTTCGTTGTGGACCCTGATAGCTGCCATTTGGAGTGTTGAGGTTCGCGTATACCCTCACATGCCCGGCCACACCGGGTCGATGGGAGGTGACGGTGATAGTGACCAGGTCGGGGGAATAGCTCACTGGAGGCAGGGCTACGACGCAGTCCTGCTTGATGCTGGTCGTGACTCCCGGCCCTGCCGTCGCCAGGTGGGCGCCAGGGCGTGGGACATCGACGGCGTTGGCGCGCATGCTGCGCCACGTTGCAGCTATGTCCATGTCTATTTCCCCTGTGCCGCAAGCGTGCTTGCAAGACAAGATAACACCTCGCCGACGCGATTTACTAGAAGCGCTGGTTCAGGTGCTACCTGATGCTGCGATTGCTCACAGCCGCTTGTGGCACGACTCAGTCTTAAACGGATGGGCAGAGCATGTCCGCTCTGCCTAGGTACTTCAGACATCCACCTGCTCGGCTATTGCCAAAGCGTCGTCGACTTCGATCCCAAGATACCGAACAGTGCTCTCGATCTTCGTGTGACCGAGTAGAAGTTGCACGGCACGCAAATTGCCGGTTCGCCTGTAAATTAAGCTTGCTTTGGTTCTTCTGAGCGAATGCGTCCCGAAACGGGTGGCATCTAGTCCGATACTCGATACCCATTGATCGACCAATCGTGCGTATTGGCGTGTAGCAAGCGACTGCTTTGGATTCCGAAGGCTCGGGAAGAGAAATTCTCCAGGTCTTCTGCCGAATGCCCTCAGGTAATCATCTACTGCTTGGCGCGTCTGCTCGGTCAATTCAAACCTGACCGGCTGACCGGTTTTTTTCTGGCGCACCGTTGCACGTTCCACCGCATACCCATTTGGCGCGATGTCCTCCACCTTGAGAGCGACAACATCACAGCCGCGGAGCTTGCTATCGATCGCCAGATTGAACATCGCGAGGTCCCGAACCCGTCCTTCGACCTGGAGCTTGGTTCGTATTGACCAGACGTGCTTGGGATGCAGCGGTGGCTTAGCCCCGATCAGCTTTCCCTTATTCCAGGGGTCGTGGGGTTGATTGTCTGAATGCCTTTGATCCTGGTCCATGACCATACTCCTCCGTTTCACCGAGGAGCCGCATCATGGGTTTATCCACGCCGGTCGGCTTTGAGGCTAATCCTGACCAACTGGGGAGAGGCCTCACCGGCTCACAAGCCAGCTCATGACCCTGGCCGTGTAAAAACTCTACGCGGTATAACCGCACCCTTAATTTTGGGTGCTGTGGTCATGCGGAGAGCAAAAAAAACGCAAAAATTTGTCTTCAGCTCGGCGCTACGACCAAATGAGATTTCGTTTT
>JBKPOZ010000116.1:0-30841 GCA_046733355.1 Pseudomonadota bacterium
CCGCATCATTCGTGCGGCGAGTTCAATTGCGGACTTCTGAACCAAAGCCACACAAGATTCATAAGTTGCTAGTGTCCTTCGATTCCGAAGTTCGTAAACGCGGGTGCTGCACGATGAAACGAACTTCGGAATCGGGACACTAGCTCGTCTCAATATTTATCGAGCGGACGCCCTGGGGAACGGATCGCTTCATCTGCGCGGACGGCTTCGGGCGCATAGTAGCCTGCCGCCTTCTTTGCGGCGATCTCGACATGCGCATCCGCGGGCACGAGCGCTTCCGGGATGGGAACGCGCTCGACGATTTCAATGCCCTGGCGGCTGAGCGCATCGTATTTCATGTCGCTCATTGAGACGAAACGGTCGATGCGCGCGACACCGAGCCAGTGGATCACGTCGGGCATCAGCTCCTGGAAGCGCGCATCCTGCACGCCGGCGACGCACTCCGTACGCTCGAAATAGGTAGCAGCCGCGTCGCCGCCCTCCTGGCGCTTGCGTGCGTTATAGACCAGAAACTTCGTCACCTCGCCGAGCGCCCGCCCCTCCTTGCGGTTGTACACGATAATGCCCAATCCGCCTGCCTGCGCGCTGCGCGCGCATTCTTCGATGCCGTGGATCAGGTAGGGGCGGCAGGTGCAGATGTCGGAGCCGAACACGTCGGAGCCGTTGCACTCGTCATGCACCCGGCAGGTGATGTGCGTGCCGGGTTTTCCGAGCCTCTCCACGTCGCCCATCAGATAAACCGTAGTGCCGCCGATTGGAGGCAGAAACACCTGCAGGTCGAGCCGGGTCACCAGTTCCGGATACATGCCTGCGGTCTGTTCGAAGAGCGCGCGGCGTAGGCTCATTTCGGGACAGCTGAAACGTTCGGCGATCCCGGGCAGGTACCAGACGGGATCAATGGCGATCTTGACTACGGAGATGCCGCCCTTCTCGTGCACGACCTTGCCGTCGCTGCGCAGACGGCCAGCGGCGAGCTCCCGCGAAATCTCGTGCAGATCAAGGCGGGCCTTGGTCACCGCGATGGTCGGGCGCAGGTCCAATCCTTCGGCAATCTCCTTGGCAAAGCTTTCCCCCACCAGATGCCCCCAAGGGTCGAGAGATACGATGGTGCGCGCATCCTGCCACTGCGAAAAAGGTCCGATATTGGCGGCTGGATGAGTGTTCGTGAGGTCGGGCCGCCGAATGGGATCGAGCGCCCCTGCCGAGACGGCAAGCGCGCGATAAACCGCATAGGAGCCACCGTGGCTGCCGATCGCGTTCCTGTCCTGAGGCCGCGACACGGTGGCAATGATCGGTCCGCGAGCGCGCGCGTCCTCCGCTCCCCAGCTGATCGGAAACGGCTGTTTCGCGCCGGGATCAGGATGCGAGGTGAGCCGGATATGATCGGTGCGGTTCGCGCGCTGCATCAAGAGGCCTGAAACAATATGGCCCGCCGCACGCGACGGGCCTACTGGTGTCGGTGCCCCGGATCAGGTGCCCGATACCCGATAATATAGCCACGGGGACCTGCGATACAATTCCCGTAAATTGCGGTATTTGCTTGGCTTTGGCCGGTCAGCCGCGACCCGTGCCGGTGCGGGCCGCAGCCAGTGTACGGCTCCGCATGCCAGGTCGGGCCCGCTCAATGCTTCGTTCGTCACCCCGCGCGCCGCTGCTCTTGGCCACTTCTTCCAGCAGGAAGGGTCTGGCGAAATGATAGCCCTGCGCATAGCGAATGCAGGTGGCGGCGAGCAGATAGGCAAGCTCCTCGTAGCTCTCCACCCCTTCGGCAACCACCGTCAATGCCAACTGCCTGGCTCACCGACTCGATCGCCCGCAGAATGCTCTGGCTGCGCGGCCGCTGATGGATATTGGTGATGAAGGAGCGGTCGATCTTGATCTCGTCGGCGGTGATGTCGGCCAGCACCGATAATGAGGAATAGCCGGTCCCAAAATCGTCGATGGATACGCGCACGCCGAGTTCCCGCAGCATCGGTAGAATGCTGGCCTGAAACTCGCGTGTGGCGATGAAGGCGTCTTCCGTCACTTCGAAGATGAACCGGTCGGCCAAGCCGCTTTGCGCGAGCGTGTCCAGCAGCCCGCGCATGAAATTCACATCACCCGCTTGTCTGGCCGCAACGTTGATGGAAATCGTCTTGTCCGGGCCGAAAGCCTCCTCCAGCTCTCCAAACGACTCCAGCGCCTCGCGCAACACGAAACGGGTGATCGGATTGATCACGCCCAGCTCGGCTGCGAGATTCACGAAGCCCTGCGGGGACTGGATCTCTCCGTCCTCGTCGCACCAGCGGATCAGCGTCTCGAAGCCGACCACTTCGCGGGTTCGAATATCCACTTTCGGCTGAAAGGCGCAACGGAACTGCATGTCGCGAATGGCAAGGCGCAGGCGCTGCTCGAGTTGCATGCGCGACTGTCGGGTCTGGTGCATGCCGGCATCAAAAAACACGGCGCCTCCGGCTGTGGAGGTCTGCGCGCGATAAAGCGCGCTCTCCGCGTTGCGCCGGAGCTCCTCGTAGCTCTGCCCATGCTCGGGAAACACGCTCACGCCGATGCAAGCGGAGGTGAATATCTCAAACCCGTCAATGTGGAACGGCTCCCGCAGCTGCTCGGAAAGATTCGCCAGCCTTGCTTGCAGCTGCACAGCGTTTTCGCCGCCATGCAACAACAGCGCAAATTCATCGCTTCCCGTTCGCGCAACCGTGTCGCAGTCGCGCGCAATGGCTGAGATGCGCTGCGCCACCTTTCGCAGCAGTTCGTCGCCGATTACCGAGGTATAATAGTCGTTGATGTGCCGGAAATTGTGCAGCTGGATGCAGGCGAGCGCAAACCGATGCGGCCGGGATGAGGAGCCCAGCAGCTGCTCTACAAGCTCCTGCAGCCGCGCTCGATTGGGGAGCGCAGTCAGCTCGTCGGTGTAGGCGCGCCGCTGCAGAAGCTCGTTGAGGTGACGGGCCTCGGCTTCCTTCTGTCGCAGGTCGTCGACAAGAAGCCGCAAGCCGGCAAGCTCCGACTCCGCGCCAGTGACGGTTTGGATGGCCTCGCCGTCTACCGGTTGCATGGGAAGCACGGGACGCTTCAGCCGTGCGACAGCCGAGCCGGGTCGGGATCGAAGGCTCTGACGATATCGAGCCCCTCGCCCGCCCGCCCTCTGCGCAATGGCGACGACGCTTGCTCCGCTTCAGCCGCCGGTTGCAGCGGCGCGGCGGCGACGCCCATCTCGACCATCCTCGGCTCGGGCTCTGCCTCGTTCGCCTCCAGCGGGTGCGCGGTGGTCGCGCTGCGCCATCGGTTGAGCACGTCGGCAAGAAAGTCCTCATTCATCACGGCGGCAGCGCTGCTCGCACCGCTCATGGCCTCGCTCTTGGGCAACAGTTGCGCAGGCAATTTATTGAGCTTTACGCGGGCCGGCAGAGCCACTCCCTCGCCGAACGCAAACACCTCGCCGGTGCCGAGCGAGGGGAGAAAATCGAGCAAGTTTGCAGCTCCATCGGACACGGCAGGGCGCACGATCGCCTGGTCGCGATCGTTCGTCATGCGCATGGCAAACAACGTGCTGCACTGGGAAATGATGGTCGCATCCAGTTCGGCTGGACGCTGGCTTACCAGACCGAGAAAAAGTCCATGTTTGCGCCCTTCCTTGGCGATGCGCGAGATGGAGCGTCGCGCGCCCAGCGGGATGCCGATCACCGTCATGCAGCTCGCGGGTTTCCCTTCCGAGGTAGTGGACGCGGTCGTCTCGGTCATCTGCCGACTCGCCTTTGATCTCGGCCTGTGGAGCGAGGGCGCAGCGCCCATGCTGCTGGTGTGCGAAGAGGCGCATGGTTACATCGCCGCGGAGCGCAGTCTCGGCTTTGCCCCTACAGCCGAAACAGATGGCTCAGCACTTCCGCCATCGTGTCGCCGCCGACATTCGCGTTCTCGAACATGAAGGAATAACGAGGGTCGTTCCCGACGCTCTCGATCCGCGTGATAAGGCGGTGATAGGTCATGCGCGAGGAGCGGTTCTCGAGTTTTCCCATGCGCTCGTCGAGCAGAGCGATCAGATCGGCCACCCGGTAGGGCACCGGGGTATCGACGGAGTAATCGATTCCGCGCGGCTCGGCTTTCTTCACGATCGGGCGATCAAGCGCTGCGCGATGGGAGCCGTAATTCGCCTTTGCACGCGGGATGGCGTCGGAAAGAATGTCGACGTCTTCCTCGGTGCCCGGTCGCGCCCCGAACAGCACGTCGACCCTTTCTTCGAAATTGAACAGCCAAACCGGCAGGCGCAGATTGCGCGGATTGAGCACGAGTGCCTTCTCGGGGAACGCCCTGCCATATTCGTTGTGCGCGTCGAGGATAAAAATGCGCAGATTGGGGCGCATGCGCACGATTTCCTGCAGCAGCAGCACGATCGCACTCGACTTCCCCACTCCGGTCGTGCCAGCACCGCAAAGTGCTTGGAAAGCATGTCATCGAGATCGACATAGGCGGCGATGCTGCTGTCCTGTTGCAGGTGACCTATGGCATCGCGGAGCTGCTTGCATTGCTGTAGACCAGCCGCAATTCACGCGGTCCGATGGCGAGCACCGGATCGCCAATTGCCGGATAGCTGGTCACGCCGCGCTGGAAGCGAGCAGGCGCCGTCGAATGCCTGATCTCACCGATAAGATCGATATCGGCGCTCGACTGGCAGCCGTGCTCATCCGCTGATGCCGGTGGCTCGATCGAGACGTTGGTGATCACGCCGATTACAAGGGATTCCGTCGTAAGGATGCCGCGGAATTTCCGACGGTCGCGCGAATCGCCTCGAGGTCCTCGATAGGTGGTACCAACCGGCCCGAGCCGCGCGCGCGAGCCACGCACGGAGACGACTCGGCCCAAGGGGTGGCCGAAGGAGCCCGAAACGTCGTCGCTGGCTGGCTCCGGATTCGACATTTATTCCTCGTGAAAAAAATACGAGCGCACCCTGCGTGCTTGTACAAGACAAGCCTTAGTGGCGGCTGAATCGATCTGGTAAGGATGTGCTACGCGCACGTCTCAAAACGAACTTGTGGCGATAATCAGCAGCCGTTGTCCACTACAACGAAAGCGAGCCGCTTGCCCGGAATCTTCGACTCACTTAGACGGCTGCACAGCGGAGGGAGGGAACCGGCCCCGCGTCGGCCGGCACGACGTCCGCAAGACCGCCCGGGACGCGCGACCCCGGGCGGTCTTTCTTTACGGGCCAATCATCCTCCACATAACGGAAGCGAGGTGTGAGGCTCTCGGATGTCGCTGGTGCTCGATCGGGTCACTTGTATCGGCGTCGGTGCGGATACGATGATTCACCCTGATCGGTGATGCTGGGAAATTCACCCAGATTTTCCACGGCCTCGACCGGTTCGATCGGCTCGCCCGAGGGCCCGGTTGCGCCCTCGCGCGGGATAGGCTTCGTGGCGAGCTTCTGATTGTCCTCGATTGCAATCAACTCGCGCGCCATGTCGAAATGGCGTTCGCCCAGCGGCTCGCGACAGCCTTCCTCCTGCCATAGCCGCCGCGCCCGCGCGCGCACGCGCTCCTCGAAATCGGCCACACCGGTTCTCCGTTGTCTATGAAACATAAAACCCAACCTGCACGGTCCGGGTTCCGACGGAACTCTCGATCTCACGCCGCGCCGGTGACGAGCGCGGGACGCGCCGCGGGGCGGGCGAGCGTGGTCCTTGCGCATTCGCCGTGCAGAACCGCGATCGGCAAGGGACCAAACAAAGCGGATACCGGCAGGCTGCGCTGGGTGACGTTTGCGTCTTCGCCCAACAGGTTTCGCAAGCCGGAGATTTTCTTGACGTTGACGTGCGCATCCCAGGAGCCGGGCGAGAGCCAGTGACGCCCGCCGTTGGTGACGCGATGAAATAACCGGCCTGCGATCAGCAGAACGGCGGCACGGCCGTTCGTCCTGGCAAATGCAATGATTTGGTCGCGATCGGACCCGGTAACACGCAATGGCCGATATTCGCCTTGCGTCAGCAGTTCGTGCCATTGGCGTCGTACATCGAGCAGGCAACGCGTGAGCGCAAGCTTGATGCGTCCGGTCTCCCATTCCGCCGCCAATGCATTCCAGTCAGGACGTGCGGCGAGGCTCGCCAGGGCGGACGCGCGCGCTGCAAAATCGACCTTCCGGCGGTTATCCGGATCAACGAAAGAGAGGTCCCAAAACTCAGTTCCCTGATAGAAGTCGGGAACGCCCGGCATCAGGATTTTCAGTGCCGTCTGCGTGAGGCTGTTCAGGGCGCCGAGCAATGCCGCGCGCCCGGCAAAGCCCTCGAATGATGCGAGAAAACGGCTGGAACGGCCGCGATCCAACATCGTCTCGACGAACTGCGTGAGACCTGCCTCGTAGCTTTCGTCCGGCGCCAGCCAGCTGGTGACCTGCTTTCCCTCGCGGGCCGCCTTCACCACGTAGGCCTGCATGCGCGCTACGAAACCTGCATCCGGGTTTGTCAGCGGCCAGGCGCCGAGCAGCGCCTGATAGATCATGTATTCGTGCGCGCGGGTGGGGATGCGCTGGCCGCCCGCGTGACTGATAAGCGCGGCATTGTCTTCGCGCCACTCTCGCACCTTGTCCCGCCATTCTCCGGCGAGCTCGGATAATGCGAGCAGGCGTGTGCGCGCGTCCTCTCCACGCTTGGTGTCGTGCGTCGCCGTCGCAGTGAGTCCCAGGCTCGCCTTCGCTGCGCGCTCCTGCATGCGCTTGTGAAACTCGGCGAGCGGCAGCGCGTCCGCGGCGGGATTGCCGCCGACTTCATTGAGCGCCAGGCACCGGTGATAGCGATAGAAAGCCGTATCCTCGAGGGATTTGGCCATCATCGGGCCGGTGAATTGCTGCACCTTGAAGGCGAACTGGCGGTCGCGGGCGATGCTGTAGCCGCTGCCGTCCCGTGAAATGAGAT
The DNA here is from genome assembly GCA_046733355.1 of Pseudomonadota bacterium. Classification (GTDB taxonomy): domain Bacteria; phylum Pseudomonadota; class Alphaproteobacteria; order Rhizobiales; family Xanthobacteraceae; genus VAZQ01. The sequence continues at coordinate 6,906 of JBKPOZ010000116.1, forward strand.
CCAAAGTCAGCGCGTCGCGCAGGAAATCAAAAATGCGCATGTCCGGCCCGAACCATTCGGCCTGCGCCCTGGCGATTGTCTGCTCAATGGTGGCGCGGTCCTCGCGCGACGGCCCGGAAGGCGTGATGTAGGTGCGATAGACCGGAAAATGCAGGATGAACAGCTCGAATGCCGCGCGCAGGCGCTCGGCTGCATAGTCGCGCGTCGAATAATGGCCCGCGGCGATGCGCGCCAACAGACGCGCCAGCACGGTGAACTCGCTGGCCAGAATGTTGGCGATGACCCGCCCCCTGGCCTCGAGGAGGATCGCATCAAAACTGCGATTCTCCCCGCTCGCTTCACGCCAGGCCTCGTCGAGCTCGGGGGCGCCCTTGTCATCGAGAAGCACGCGCGAGATGGTGTTGAGCCACTCGTATCCGGTGGTGCCGCATACTCCGGCAAAACGCGGCAGCCGCTCGCCCTCGGCCAGAATCTTTTCCACCACGACGTAAAAGGGAGCGCTGCCCGGCGGCTTTGCAATCTCGGCAAGCCTTTGCAGTCTGCGGCAATACTGGTGTGGATCGCGCAGCCCATCGATGTGGTCGATGCGCAGGCCGGAGAGCCAGCCTCTGGCGATGAGTTGCCGTACTTTCGCGTGAATCGCCTCGAACACCGCCTTGTCCTCAACACGCAAGGCGGCGAGATCGTTGATATCGAAGAAGCGGCGATAGTTGATCTCGCTTCCGGCAAGCGGCCAGTAGGCAACGCGGTAATGCTGGCGCTCGAGCAAATAGTGCAACGCCATGAGCGCGCCCGGCTCGCCGGCGTTCGGATCGAAGGCGCGCAAGCCGCGCTCAATCACGTCCTTAGACCCGGCGATTGCCGCGAGCGCCGATTTCAGCTCGGGCGCTTTCTCGCGCTGTGGATTGTGCGCCCCGCGGTAGCGTTGCGCCAATTCCAGCAATGCGCGGCCTGGCGCCTCTTCGGCGGCGCCCGCCGTCGCGACCACTTTCTCGATGATCTCGCTGTAGCGATTTGGTCCGATAGGCAGCCGATGCCCGTGATACCAGGCGGAAAACGTGCCGTGCTGTGCGTCGTAGCGCAGCACGATTTCGCCTTTGTCCAAAGCCTCGCCGTACGGCGTTCCGAGGATGGGAAGCAGCACGCCGCCGCGCGGGTGCTTGGGAAGGCTCTGCCAGTCGATATCGAAGAAGCTCGCATAGGGCGACTTCGGTCCCCACTCGAGCACGTCCAGCCACCATGGATTGTCCGCGTGGTGAACCCCCATGTGGTTGGGGACGAAATCGAGAATGAGGCCCATGTCTTGTTTGACGAGCGCCTCGCAAAGGCGCCGCAGCCCCTCCTCCCCGCCGAGCTCCGGATCGATCGAGGTGTGATCGACGACATCGTAACCATGCGAACTGCCGGCGCGCGACTTCAGAAAGGGCGAGGCATAGAGATGCGAAATGCCCAGCGATTTCAGATAAGGCACGATCGCAGTGGCCGCATCGAAGCCGAACGATGCCGTGAGCTGGATGCGGTAAGTCGCAGTCGGTATGGGGGGAGGCATCACTCCTCTCCGAGGCGCCAGAACACAGCCCATGGAGCAACTCGATTACCCGCAGTGCCTCCCCAGATTGGCGCTCCTTGCGATGTGGAAGCGACGAGGATTGCCTCCTCGTCGGACAAATTCGCGAGAAGTGTTAGAAGCTGGCGATCGCCCAGGCGCCAGCTCGCGGTCAGGAGCGGACTTTCGAAGCACGCGCTGCCGAAGCTTGCTTCGGCCAGCCGAGGTCCCAACGCAGTTTTGCGGATGGTAAGCAGTTCGCGCACCAGTGCAAGCCACCGGCTGCCTTCCGGCGTTCCGACTTTTTCCCAATCGAGCACAGCGGAGCGAAAGGTGCTTTCGCTCAACGGATCCGGAATGTGCGCAGCGGCGGCATCAAACTCCTTGAATTCGCGCCGCCGCCCCTCCCGCACGGCGTCGGCGAGCGCACCCACAAAATCGCAGAAGAACGGAAATGGTTTTGTCGATCTCCATTCGTCGCCCATGAACATCAGAGCCGGCATCGGGGCGACGAGCGTAATCGCCAAAGCAGCGGCGAGCCGCCGCTCGTCGACCTGCGCGCTCAGGCGATCTCCGATCGGCCGATTCCCGATCTGGTCGTGGTTCTGCAAGAAATTGACGAAAGCGAGCGGTGAGAGGAATCCGGAAGCCTCACCGCGCTTGCGGCTGCCACGGTGCTCGGAAGGCTCGCCCTGATAGGCAAAACCCGAGGCGAGCACGCGTGCAAGGTGCCGTTGTGGCTGTGCGGCATAATCGCCGTAATAGCCGCGGCGCTCGCCGGTGAGCAGCACGTGCCAGGCGTGGTGATAATCGTCGTTCCATTGCGCGCGATACTTTCCGGAAGGCAAGTCCGTAGCGGGATCGAGGAGGCTCGCGCGATTGTCATCGTTCTCCAGCACCAGATGAATCGTTCGACCGCTGCTCGCAGCGAACTCGCCGACCGCACGGCTGAGACCGGCAACCATGGACGGTTCGCCCGGCTCGGTGATGGCATGCACCGCGTCGAGCCGAAGCCCGTCGAAACGGTAGTGCGAGAGCCAATGCAGCGCATTGTCGATGGCGAAACAACGCACTTCGCTCACACGATAATCTATTGCGCTACCCCACGGGGTCTGCGCAGGAGAAAAGAATTGGGGAGCGTAACGTGGCAGGTAGTTACCTTCAGGCCCGAAGTGATTGTAGACCACGTCAAGAAAGACCATGAGCCCTCGCCGATGCGCCGCATCGATCAAGGCGCGCAGGTCATCGGGTCGACCGTAGGCGCTGTCCGGGGCATAGAGCAGCACGCCGTCATAGCCCCAGTTGCGCCGTCCCGCGAAATCCGCAATCGGCATCAGCTCAATGGCGGTGACCCCGGTCGCGACGACATGATCAAGCTTTTCGATTGCCGCGCGGAATGTGCCCTCCCGTGTAAACGTGCCGATGTGCAGCTCGAGAAACACCGCCTCGTGCCAGGGCCGCCCACGCCAGTTTTCCGCTTTCCATCTGAACGCGTCATGGTCGATCACCTCGCTCGGACCGCCGACGTCGGCCGGTTGGTAGTGCGAGGCCGGGTCGGGCACTTCGAGCTCGCCATCGATGCGGAATTTGTAGAGCGCGCCGGCACGCGCGCCGGCGACGCAGGTTTCATGCCAGCCGTTTGCATGCGTCTGCATGACGTGCATGCCGTCGAGCACGATCTCGACGCGTTTTGCGGCAGGCGCCCACAGCCGAAACATAACTCCTTCGGGCGCAAGCCGCGGCCCGAAGCGCAGGCGTGGTGTCACGCCGTACCCGCGAAGGCGAGGATTGAGCTCGGCAAAGCGTCCAGTCGGGAGCCGGATGGAAATTCGCCACTGCGCGGCTTTGGATTCGTATCGAGAACAAGTGCCCAGCGGTTGAACCCGGCAAGCTCCGGAAATTTGAATTCGATGGTCTGCGGCGCTCCGTTGAGCACCACAAACAGCGCTTCCTCGCTTTCTTCCGCGGGCCCGAGCACGTACGAGAGGAATCGTCCCTCCGGAAAATTCCAGTCCTGTTCGGCCATTTCTGCTGCCTTCGGCGTGAGCCAAAGCACACCGAACGAGCCGTCGCGGCGGCGTCCTTCCACCCAGTGTCGGGGGCGCGTTTGCGGGAAGCGCCGGCGCAACGCGGTCAGCTGCGCAATCAACATGCGCAGATCGTCTTGGCCGTCGAGGCCTGACCAATCGATCCAACCGGTCGGGTTATCCTGGCAGTAGGCGTTATTGTTGCCGTTCTGACTGTTGCCGACCTCGTCGCCTGCAAGCACGAGGGGCACGCCTTGCGCGAGCATCAGGGATGCAAGCAGGTTGCGCCGCGCCTGGCGCCGGCACCCAAGGACCGCCGCATCCTCGCTGGGACCTTCGACCCCGCAATTCGTGCTGTGATTGTCATCCGAGCCGTCGCGGTTCTCCTCCCCGTTCGCCTCGTTGTGCTTCTGCAGATAGCTCGTCAGATCGGCGAGCGTAAATCCGTCGTGCACGGTGACGTGATTGATGCTCGACCAGGGGCTGCGTCCGTCATGGTCGAACAGGTCGGCGGAGCCGGTCATGCGGCGGCCGAGCTCGCCGATGAGATTGCCTTCGCCTGCCCAGTACCGCCGCAGGGTGCGGCGGAAATGATCGTTCCACTCCGACCACCCGGAGGGAAAGCCGCCGACCTGGTAGCCGCCCGGCCCCACATCCCACGGCTCGGCGACGAGTTTCACCCCGGCAAGCGCCGGATCCTGCCGGATCGCGGCGAAGAAAGCCGCGCTGCGGTCGAACCCGTTGGGCTCGCGGCCGAGCGTGCTCGCCAGATCAAAGCGAAAGCCGTCGACGTGACAGACCTGCACCCAGTAGCGCAGCGAATCCATCACCATCTGCAGCACGCGCGGATGATTGAGATTGAGCGAGTTGCCGGTGCCGGTGAAATCCTCGTAGTAGCGGGGCTGACCCGCAATCAGCCAATAATAAGAAGTGTTATCGATGCCGCGGAAGCTCAGCGTCGGCCCGAGGTGATTGCCCTCGGCGGTGTGGTTGTAGACCACGTCAAGAATGATCTCGATGCCGGCGTCGTGCAGGCGCGAAACGGTGGAACGAAAGTCGTCGAGCGGGTTGGCCGCGGCGTAACGCTGGTCGGGAGCGAAGAAACCCAGCGTATTGTAGCCCCAGTAGTTGCTCAGCCCGCGCTCGATCAGATGGCGGTCATCGACGAAATAGTGGATCGGCAGGAGCTCGAGGGTGGTGACGCCCAGCTGCCGCAGATGATCGATTACGCCGGGCGCGGAGAGGCCGCGGAAGGTACCGCGCATCCAGGGCGGTACATCCTGGCGCTGCTGCGTGAGGCCCTTGACGTGCGCTTCGTAGACGATGGTGTCGCGCCACGGCACCGCGGGCCGGCGCTCGCTGCCCCAGGTGAAAGCCTCGTCGATCACTACGGCCTTGGGCATGCCGCGCGCATTGTCGCGCCGGTCAAATGACAGATCGGCGCGCGGACTGCCGGTGCGATAGCCGAAATGCGCATCGCTCCAGACGAGTCGCCCCGCCAGCCATTTCGCATAAGGATCGACAACAAGCTTGTATGGATTGAAACGGAATCCCCGCTCCGGCTGATAGGGGCCGTATACCCGATAGCCGTAGAGCTGGCCCGGCGAGACGTCGTTCACATAACCGTGCCAGACATCTGCGGTTCGCTCCGGCAGCGCGATGCGTTCGATCTCGCGGCGGCCCTGCGCATCGAACAGGCAAAGCTCCACCTTCTGTGCATTTGCCGAGAACAGCGCGAAGTTCGTTCCCCGTCCGTCCCAGGTCGACCCCAACGGATAGGGCAGTCCCGCCGAGAGCCGCACATTACGACTCGGGGACGAGAAATATTGCCGCAAGGGGCGGAATAACAAGGCTGACCTCGGGAATTGTGCCTTCTTGCAACGTTCTCACGATGCCGCCGTTCCCCACATTGCTGCCGCCGTAGAGTTCCGAATCCGTGTTGAGGATTTCGCGCCACGCCCCGGCGAATGGCACCCTGATGCGATAGTCGCGATAAACTTCCGGCGTGAAATTCACCACCACGACACAGCGATCTGCGGTGCTGCGGCCCTTGCGCAGCCAGGCGAAGACGCTGCGCTGCGCGTCATGCATAACCAGCCACTCGAACCCGGCTCCCTCACAGTCGAGTTGATGCAGCGCCGGAATCGTGCGGTAGAGGCGATTGAGATCGCGAACGAGCCGCTGCACGCCGGCATGGGAGGGTGTCGCCAAAAGATGCCAGTCGAGCGAATGGTCGTGCCGCCACTCGTTCTCCTGACCGAATTCGCACCCCATGAACAGGAGCTTCTTGCCCGGATGGCCGAACATGAACCCGTAATAGGCGCGCAGATTCGAAAAACGCTGCCACGCATCGCCCGACATGCGCCCGAGGATCGAACGCTTGCCGTGCACCACTTCATCGTGGGAGAGCGGCAGAATGAAGTTTTCGAAGAACGCGTAGTGCAGGCCGAAGAGGATCTGACCGTGGTGGTGCTGCCGATAGATCGGGTCTTTGCTGATATATTCGAGCGTATCGTGCATCCATCCCATGTTCCATTTGTAACCGAAGCCCAGCCCGCCCCAATCCACCGGGCGTGAGACCATGGGCCATGCGGTCGATTCCTCGGCAGCAGTTGTTGCATTCGGGAAGCGCCCGAACACTTCTGTGTTGAAGCGCCTGATGAAGCTGAGCGCTTCCAGGTTTTCGCGTCCACCGTATTTGTTCGGAATCCAGCCCCCTTCCGGTCGGCTGTAATCGAGGTAGAGCATGGATGCGACGGCATCCACGCGCAGTCCGTCGACATGGTAGCGATCGAGCCAGAACAGCGCATTGGCAATAAGGAAGTTCGTCACCTCGGTGCGCCCATAGTTGTAGATGAGCGTGTTCCAGTCGAGGTGGCGACCTTGCATCGGGTTCAGGTGCTCATAGAGGGCGGTGCCATCGAAATGCGCGAGCCCGTGCGGATCGTCGGGAAAATGCCCGGGCACCCAATCGAGCAGCACGCCCAGGCCCTCGCGATGGCAGGCATCGACGAGTGCCGCAAAATCTGCGGGCGAGCCGAACCGGCTCGTCGGCGCGAACAGGCCCGTGGGCTGATAGCCCCATGATCCGTCAAAAGGATGCTCCGCCACGGGCAGGAATTCCACGTGCGTGAACCCCATGTCACGTGCATAAGCAGGCAATTGCTCGGCGAGCTCCCGATAGCTGAGCCACCGGCCGCCCTGCTCCGCGTGGCGCCGCCACGACCCGAGATGCACTTCATAGATGGAGATCGGCGCAGCGATCCCGTCGATTCCAGAGGCCGCCGGCTGCGGTCTCGGAATCGCTTCGAGATCGACCACGACCGATGCGGTCTTCGGCCTCAGCTCGGCCGCAAAAGCGACCGGATCGGACTTCAGCGGCAACATGTGTCCGTCATGGCCGATGATCTCGTACTTGTATTTGTCACCCGTGCGCACGCCGGGCGCAAAGATCTCCCAATAGCCGTTGCCGCGCACGCGCATGGCATGACGCCGCCCGTCCCACAGGTTGAAATCACCGACCACGCTCACGCGCCTTGCGGACGGTGCGAACACAACGAACGACGCGCCCGCCACGCCATCGAGCACCATCGGATGCGCGCCCAGCTTTTCGTAGAGCTGCAGGTGCGTGCCTTCGCCGAGCAGGTAGAGATCGTATTCGGAGAGTATCGGCGGAAAGCGATATGGGTCTTCCAGCTCGACTTCGCCGTCACCGTAGCGCGCGCGCAGGCGATACGTGCGCGCGCCGTTCGAGACGCGGCCTTCGAACAGGCCAGCGTCATGCAGCCGCGCCAGCTCGGTGGTTTCGCCGCGCTCGTTGACGATGGCGACATCTTCGGCGTCGGGCAGAAAGACACGCACCACCGGCACGTCTCCCTCGAAATGGGGGCCGAGATAGTGGAACGGGTCGGAGTGGCGACCCTCGATCACCGCGTAGGCTTCGGCGCTGAGAAAGCTCATTGCGCTGCGCGCTCCCCAAGAAGAAGGCGCCGGGCTCCAGCAAGCGGCACCCAGAGCCAATCGGGCCGATGCGCCAGTTCGTAGCCGATCTCGTAGAACACCTTCTGCAGCAGGAAAAAATCGAGCAGGCGATGCGACTGCTCGGGCGATGCCGGCCAAAGCCGCCCGTCAATGAGTGTTTGTCGATAGCTGGCAAGGAATGCGCCGGTTGCAGAGTCACGCCAGCGATCGAGCGCGAGCGCAATCCGGTTCTGCGGGTCGGGAGCCGAGTTCAGCGCCCGCTGCAACGCGGCTGTCGCCGAATAGTCGATCGAGCGGATGAGACCCGCGACATCGCGCGCCGCCGGCGCTTTGTGGCGGCGCTCCTCGATGCGCCGCCGCGGCTCGCCTTCGAAATCCATGATGGACACGTCGTCCTTGACCATCAGAATCTGACCCAGGTGAAAATCGCCATGGTGCCGAATTTTGCTCAGCTCGATCGCATCGGGAAAAAGATCGCGCAGCAGCCTGGAAAGTCTTTCCCGCTTGGCCATCACCTCGTCGAGCAGGCCGCGCGCGTTCTCCGGCAGCTCTCCCCGGCGCGCGAGCAGCCGATCAAGAACGGCATTGGCGCTCTGCAGCGCATCGTCGCGCCAATGCGCAACGTCGTCTGCGCTCACCGGTTCCGGCGCAAATTCCGGAACATCGTCGCGGCTGGCCAATGCGAGCTGCAGTTGCGCGACCCGCGACCCGATGAGCTGCATGCGCGTCAGATAGGCGCTCTGCTCGTTGCTCTGACCTGCTTGCTCCGCGGTAAGCAGGCGCTGCTCCTCCACGTAGCGGTCGAGAGAATGCGCCGTCACGGTCCAGGCATCGCCCTGATTTTCGACAAACCGATGTAAAACCGCGAGCGCGCCGGTCTTGCCGTCGGCCTCGAGCTCCACCGATGCGAGCAGGGCGGGCGCGTGCGGGAACGAAACCACGTCGGTGAGAAAGCGCCCAATCTCTATTTCGGGGTTTGTCCCCGGCTCGAGCCGGCGAAACAGCTTCAGCACATAAGCACTGCCGATGAGCACCGTCGTATTCGACTGCTCGGTATCGATTGCACGGACGCTCCCGACAGCCGCACGCGGCATCGTCGAGAAGGCCTGCGTCCGATGGAACAGCAGTCGACCTCCACCGGTTTCGATGCTGTGTCCGCTCTGCATCCGTTCCAGCATGAGTGCGACGAAGCTCGCGTCCGCCGCTCCGTCGAGCAAGCTGCCTTCCGATCGACCTCGGCGCACTGCGGCAAGCGCGTTCGGATCCTGTTGCCCCCGGTCGAGGCGGGTCCAGCGGATGATCAGCGGCAACACATAGTATGCAGTCTCTCGTCCGGTACTGACCTCCACGATCGCAAGTTCAAGCTCGGGACCGCGACTTGCGAGCGGCACGCTCATCACAACGCGGGTTGTGCCGGCCCCAGCGCGATCTGCATACCACCGCCTGCCATCCAGGAAGGCCGGCAGTACATCTCGTTCGAGCACCGAGCGGGTGCGTCCCTCGAGGAGCGTGCGCCAACCACCGGTAAGGACGAGCGTCTCGAACTCGATCGCCGTGACGCGTCCTTCAAATTCGGAGGCGAGCTTCTCGCACAACTGAAACCAGTAGAAGCCGTAGGGCTGCAGCGTTATGAGATAAGGATCGCTCTTGATCGCCGGAAAGGTGGTGCGGCCGAGCAGCTCGAGCGGCACGCGCCCGCGCCAGGGCGAAAGGTCGATCTCCGCCGCCTGCGCCGAGCGCGAGAGGTTGGCCACGCACAGCACCACCTCGTTCTCGTATTGGCGCACGTAGACCAGGACCGACCGGTTTGCCGGACGGATGAAGGTGAGCGAGCCGCGGCCGAACACCTTGCTTGATTTTCGCACCGAGATCAGGCGCTTGGTCCAGCTCAACAGCGAGGCGAGGCTGCGCGACTGCGCCTCGACGTTGACGGCCTCATAGCCGTAGACCGGGTCCATGATCATCGGCAGGTAGAGGCGTGCCGGATCGCAGCGGGAGAAGCCACCGTTGCGGTCGGACGTCCATTGCATGGGGGTGCGCACTCCGTTGCGATCGCCGAGATAGATGTTGTCGCCCATGCCGATCTCGTCGCCGTAGTAGATGATGGGCGTGCCCGGAAACGACATCAGCAGCGCCTTCATCAGCTCGATCTTGCGCCGGTCATTGTCCATCAGTGGCGCGAGGCGGCGGCGAATGCCGAGATTGATGCGCGCGCGCGGGTCGGTCGCGTACGTCGACCAGAGATAATCGCGCTCGACGTCCGTCACCATTTCGAGGGTGAGCTCGTCGTGGTTGCGCAAGAACAGCGCCCACTGGCAGTTTGCCGGGATATCGGGCGTCTGGCGCAGGATGTCGGTGATCGGAAAGCGGTCCTCCTGCGCGATCGCCATGTAAATGCGCGGCATGAGGGGAAAGTGATAGGCCATGTGGCATTCGTCGCCTTCGCCGAAATAGGCGCTGACGTCCTCCGGCCACTGATTGGCTTCCGCCAGGAGAAGCTTGCCGGGTGCGTAGGAGTCGAGCTCCGCGCGTATGCGCTTGATGATTGCGTGCGTCTCGGGGAGGTTCTCGTTGTTCGTTCCCTCCCGCTCGCAAAGATAGGGAATGGCATCAAGCCGGAACCCGTCGACGCCGCGATCGAGCCAGCGCCGCATGATCTCGATCATCGCCAATAGCACGCGCGGGTTGTCGTAGTTGAGATCGGGCTGGTGCGAAAAGAAGCGGTGCCAGTAATAGGCGCCGGCCACGGGGTCCCAGGACCAGTTCGATCGTTCCGTGTCGCTGAAGATGATGCGCGTGCCGGCGTAGCGCTGATCGTTGTCGCTCCAGACGTACCAGTTGCGGGCATCCGAATCGGGGGAGCTCTGACGCGCACGCTTGAACCAGGGATGCTGATCCGAGGTGTGATTGATCACGAGCTCGGTGATCACGCGCAGCTTGCGGCGGTGCGCCTCCTGCAGGAACCGCCGGAAATGCTGCATGGTGCCGAAATCGGGATTGATGCGCCGGTAGTCGGCAATGTCGTAGCCATCGTCGCGTCCGGGCGAGGGATAGAAGGGCAGCAGCCACAGGGCCGTCACCCCGAGCTCCTGGAGATAGTCGAGCTTTTCCGTGAGGCCGGCGAAATCTCCTATGCCGTCATTGTTGCTGTCGGCGAAAGCCTTGACATGCAGCTGATAGACAACGGCGTCCTTGTACCAAAGGCCATCGCCTTCGAGCTGCGGCTCAACTTTGATTTCCGGAGCGATGTTCATGGCCTTCTCACGCGTGGCAGCGCATGAAAATCGCGGGATCCTGCTGTGGATCGATACGCAACCGCACGCCGCCCCATTCGATCATGCGGCGCTCGCCGGTGACAAGGTTGTCGACGTATTTGACGCGCCGACGCGAGGCGGCAGGGCCGATCTCGATATCGCCGAAATGAAACCAGAATTCGCGGGGACCTTCTTTTGCCAGAGCCACCGCAACGGCAACCGCATTATCGCCGCTCATCGATTCCTTCACGTATCCGATCACCTGGCCATCGTCGACCTGCGCAAATCGCAGATTGCTTGTTTGTAGCAAGGCGTCGTTGTCTTTGCGAAACTGATTGAGCCGGCGGATATACTCCTTGATGTTTCCCGGTGCGTCCCAGTCCCGGGTCTTGAGCTCGTATTTCTCGGAATTGAGATATTCCTCTCTGCCCGGGATCGGCTCGTGCTCGATGAGCTCAAACCCGTTGTAGACCCCATAATTGCCGGAGAGCGTGGCCGCGAGCGCAACGCGCGACTTGAACATCCACGGCTCGCCGCTCTGGAGATGGAGGGGCAGAATGTCGGGCGTGTTGACGAAGAAATTGGGCCGGAAATACTCGCGCTCGGGATAGCCGGTGATCTCGCTCAAATAGGCCTGCAGCTCCTCCTTGCCGGTGCGCCAGGTGAAATAGGTATAGGACTGGTTGAAGCCGAGCTTCGCCAGCGCCTTCATGACCTTGGGCCGCGTGAAGGCCTCCGCCAGGAAGATCACATTGGGATCGACCGTCTGCACCTCGCGGATCACCCATTCCCAGAAAGGAAACGGCTTCGTGTGCGGATTGTCCACGCGGAAAATGCGCACGCCATGCGAAACCCAAAACAGAAGCACGTCGCGCAGCGCCGTCCATACGCCTTCCCTTTGCGGTCCATAGAATTCCGGGTTGACGATATCCTCGTATTTCTTGGGAGGATTCTCGGCGAACTGAATCGAGCCGTCGGGCCGGCGCTTGAACCATTCGGGATGCTCTGCCAGCCAGGGGTGATCCGGCGACATCTGCACGGCGAAATCAAGCGCGAGCTCCATGCCGTGCTCGGCCGCCGCTCGCACGAGGCGCGCGAAACCGTCGAGCGTTCCCAGCTCGCGATGGATGGCGTCGTGCCCGCCTTCAGCCGAGCCGATCGCGTAAGGACTGCCGGGATCTTCTGGTTGTGCCTTAAGCGCGTTGTTGCGCCCTTTTCGGTTTGTCGTCCCGATCGGGTGAATGGGCAGCAAATACAATACATCGAAGCCCATCCCGGCAATCTCGGGCAGGCGGCGGATGCAATCGTCGAACGTGCCGTGCCTGCCCGGTATGGCCGATTGGCTGCGTGGCATGATTTCGTACCACGCCCCGGCGCGCGCGATGGGCCGATCGACCATTAAAGGACAGTAGCGGCTGCGCGTGAGATCGGATTGATCGATCCTGCCAGCGGCGCGCGCGAGCTCTTCGGACAGCAGGGCGCCATTCTCGGCTGCAGCGGTGTCGTTCAAGGCCTCTTGAACAAGCCGGACTGTCTTCGCCTCGCGCGGTTTGAGTCTTTCCAGAACGGATCGGCCCTCCTGCAGCTCCAGGTGGACGTCCAGCCCGGCTTTGCGCTTTGCCAGGAAATCGCGCCGCCAGGTGGCAAAGACATCCGTCCATGCTTCTATCGCATAGACAAACCGCCCGACTGCGGGCGCTATGAAGGAGGCGCTCCAGCGGTCATTGTCCACGAGCCGCATGGACACGCGCGACCATCTGCCTGCCGCCTCGGGCCGCCACAACAGGTCCGCGGCAAGGACGACGTGGCCATCCCGGAAGATGTCGGCCCAGACCTCAATGGGTTCGCCCACCGTGCGCTTGACGGGAAAACGCCCCCCATCGACAAGGGGATAGATATTCTCGATGTAAACTCGGCGCGCGCCCAGATCGACCGAGGAAATGCTCACATTGGCAGTCATGTGCTGAACCTGCTCGCGTCAGTCGACTCCGGGAGGAGGCACAACGACAGGCCTTATGGAACCAGTCAAAGCTGCTTCGGGTTCCTTCTTCGTTATACCTCCCCCTGCGAGGGGGAGGTCGACTGCTTTGCGAGCATAGCGACTCAGGGCAGTCGGGTGGGGCGTTGTTGCGCCTTCCTCAAGGTTTTACCCACCCGATCGGCTTCGCCGAAGCCGATCGACCTCCCCGTTCAGGGCGAGGTATGCACTCGCTCGTCGCCACCGGAAGAGACAATGGACCCACAGCTGCTTGAGCGGGCGGCACGCTTCGGCGTCGAGACGCAATTTCACGATGGTTGCGGGGAGTTGCGCACAGTGCGGCCCGAGGTCCTTGGCCGGCTTCTAGGTGCCTTGGCGCGCCAGGAGCCGCTTTCCAGGATGTTGCCGCACGCCGTGGTCCTGCGCGGCGCTGCAGGGGCTCGCGTCTCTCTCAACGCGCCCGAAAATCGAGCAATCGCATGGGCGATTCTGTCCGACCGGCAGACTATCGCACACGGAGAATCGCGTGGCCGCGACATCACTCTTCCGGCGCATTTACCTCAAGGAGTCTTTCGCCTGCGGATTGTCGCCGAGGAGGCGGATGGCGCCCGCATCGATGAAGCGCCGCTCATCGTCTCGCCGCAGCAGGCCTGGCAGGGCAACAGCGAAACGCGCATGTGGGCGCTCGGCGTGCAGCTCTATGGCCTGCGCTCGCAGCGCAACTGGGGCCATGGAGATCTTTCAGACCTGCGCGAGCTGATCGATGTGGCAGCCGATTGCGGGGCCGCGGGCATTGCTCTCAATCCGCTACATGCGCTCTTCGACGAGGACGCAAGCCCGTATTTCCCGAACAGCAGGCTGTTTCTCAATCCGCTCTATGTCGACGTCGAGGCTATTCCGGAATTCCCCGGGCGCGTGGCCGCGGGCCTCGAGGACGAAATCGCCGGACTACGCGTGGGCAGCGCTGTCGATTATGCAGGCGCGACCAGAACCAAAATGCGGGCGCTCAAAATCGCGCATGCCCGCTTTCGCCAGCATGCGAGCGCCGCGCGACGCGACGCTTTCGACCGCTTTCGCGCGCAGCACCCGTTTCCGCTTGCTCAGTTTGCCTGCTTCGAATTCCTGCGCCGGCGGTTCGGCTTGCCCTGGCCGGACTGGCCCAAGGAATGGCGGCGCCCCGATCCCGCTGCGCTCGACACACTCTACCGCCGCGAGGAAGCGCAGATCAGCTTTTTCGAATACGCACAATGGAATGCACATGAGCAGATCGAACGCTGCCGCGCACGCGCCTGCGAACGCCGCATGCCAATCGGGCTCTACCTCGACATTGCCGTCGGCGTGCGCAGCGATGGTTTCGATGCGTGGTGCCATCAGGATGCGGTGTTAGCGGATATGGCTATTGGCGCTCCTCCCGACGGACTCAATACTGCCGGACAGAACTGGGGTCTTGCCGGCTTCAATCCGCTTGCGCTCGAGCATCGGTCGTTCGAGCCGTTTCGTCGCCTGCTGCAGGCGTCCATGCAATACGCGGGGGCGGTGCGGCTCGATCACGCGCTCGGGCTGCGCCGGCTTTATCTGATTCCGCACGGCGTCTCCGCCAAGGAGGGCGCCTATGTTCACCTGCCGTTCGAGCCGCTGCTCGCGGTGGCTGCGGTCCTGAGCACTGAGCATCGGTGCATCGTTATCGGGGAAGATCTCGGCACTGTCCCACAGGATTTTCGGCAAACCCTGCAGGACTGGGGCATCTGGTCCTATCAGGTCATGCTGTTCGAGCGGTTTGGCGAAGGCCAATTCACGCCTGCCGAGGACTACAGGCAAAAGGCGGTGGTCGCCTTCGGTACGCACGACACTCCGACATTTGCGGGGTGGCGGGAGGCGCTCGATCTCGAGGTGAAGCGGGCCCTCGACATGGATCCGGGGGAAACGTCCAACGAGCGGGGGCGCGCGCTCGCTGCATTGCGCCGCACGCTCGGCGAGCGCGGGATAGGAGAGATCGATTTTTTGTCGCTGACGAAATACCTGGCGCGCGCACCGTGCCGGCTCCTGTTAGTTTCGCTGGAAGACCTGTACGGCGTGAAGGAGCAGGTGAATCTGCCCGGAACCCTGGCGCAGTATCCGAACTGGCGTCAGATACTTCCGGTCGATCTCGAGGAGATGCGCCGACGCCCCGAGCTTTCTGCGATCGCGGCCGTCATGCGCGAGGCGGGCCGCAGCTCTCTGACCTCGTCATCCTGAGCGGAACCTAGCTTGTCTCCTGCGGTTCACTCCCTGTGCGTCAAACCAGCGAAGCACAACAGGAGACAAGCATGCGTAATATTTGGACAACGGCCCTGGGCCTCTTTGCCGCGCTCGTAATGTCGAGTGGCGCACTCGCCGTCGACAAGGCGAGCCAGCAATTCATGACCGAAGCGATGCAGGGCAATCTCGCCGAGATTGCAGTTGGCAACCTCGCCCAGCAAAAAGGTCAAAGCGACGGCGTGCGCTCATTCGGCGCAATGCTGGTCAGCGATCACAGCGCCGCAAACGAGAAAGCCATGTCGGTTGCGAAAAGCATCGGCGTGAGCCCGCCGAGCGAGCCAGGCAAAAAACAAAAAGCCGTGTACGACCGGCTGGCGAAGCTTTCAGGCGACAATTTCGACCGGGAATTCGCGAAGGCCATGGTGGAAGACCACAAAAATGACATCCGCGAGTTCGAGAAAGAAGCCAAGAAGAAAAACGACCCGGCCGCGGATTTTGCGAACGAGACGCTGCCTACGTTGCGCAAGCATCTGGAAATGGCGCAGTCGCTTGCCAGTGGAAAGTCGGCTTCTCGGTAACCCGGTGTGTTCTTGCTTAGCCGTGTCGGCCCGGTCGCTTGTGTGATGCGCCCGCCAAGGATTTTGGCGCGCGATCCGACTTACGGCACCGATGCCCGGGCCGCGAATGAACCCATGCTCGGCTCCAGGCGTTGAAGGTGCTGAAGCGCAACAGCAAAGGAGCCTTCCATGTGCGACTACAGCTTAATGCATGTTAAGTCTCGCGCGGCGAGCGTGGGCGACAAGTTGAGGACGACCAATTTCGGCACCGGCACGCGCGGCTTCGCCGGCGCCGACGACCCGACAACGGCAGTATGCGTTTTGCCGGGCACCGAGCTTGCGTTCGACTCGGAGATCCGGGTCTATGGAGCTGCCACCAACACGCCCTTCAAGACGGCGATCTTCCGTCAGATCAACCGAGAGCAGCCGCATATGCACCATGATGCGCTCGAATTGCCTGACGGCCAGACGCTTCTTTTGACCTTCCTCTGCGAGGGTCAGCAGGCGAGCGTACTGCAGCTTCCGGCGAAGCCGAACAGCGAGGCAGAGGCGCGCGAGCAGCAACGCGCCGTTTTCGCGGGCTGAACAGGCAGTTCGTTGATACCTCCCTCTGAAAAGCCGGGAGGTATTCGGCTCGTTATTCTGCCGCGCCAACCGAAAGCTTGCGCTCGGCAACCGGCGCTGCACCGGTGATGAGTGTCGGCAGCACGACTTCCGACTGCGGGAACAGCGGCTGCCGCAGGCTTTCCCGCAGATCGCGCATGCGGCCGTAGCAGCCGCATGCCGCCTCTTCGAGCTTCTCCGCATCAAGAATGCGCACTTTGCCCCGCCGGCACCTGATTACGCCGGCGGCCTGCAGCTTGCTGGCCACGAGCGTAACTGTTGTTCTTTGCACTCCAACCATGTGCGCGAGAAATCCCTGGGTGAGCGGGATCACATCGCTGTCGCAGCGGTCGCGCAACTCGAGAAGCCAGCGACACACGCGCGCCTGCGCCGAGTGAGAAGCGTTGCAGGCCGCGGCTTGTTGTGCCTGGGCCAGCAACACCGCGTCCAGACGCGCGACCTTGTCGCGCAACGTTCTGCTGCGGCCGAGCGCATCGGCGAACCGCGCCCGCGGCACCGCATAAGCCATTCCGCCAACCTGCACGGTGGCGTCGTTAATCGCACAGCTCGCGCCGGCGGTGGCTGCGCTGCCGAGCATGCCTTCGCTGCCGATCATGCCGACTTCGACGGCGCTTTCGTCCATGCTGACGATGAGAGATATGACACCGGTTTTGGGAAAGAGCGCGTCTTCGAGCGCGCGTCCTGCGCGCTGAATGCAATCACCCTGTCGCAACTCGACTGATTCAAGCGGCAGCAATAACGAGAGATCTTCGGAAGAAAGCCCCGACAAGACCTGGTTCACGTAACTCGATGCTTGCATTCCTCGATCATCCCTGTTGTGCTTTCTCCCCGACAGATACTAGGTGCCCCTCATGCGGCGCTCATTAACGTAGGTTTAGGCTGTCGAAGTCTCTGCCTGTGCAGTCTGGCGGAACAATAATCTCAGTCGGTAACGTTCATGACCGAGCACGACGCAGCAAAGCCTTGGCCGACCGAATTGCGACTGCACAAGCATCGCAAGGTCTTGAGCGTGTCCTTTGACAGTGGCGAGAGCTTCGATCTCGGGGCCGAATATTTGCGCGTCAAAAGTCCGAGTGCAGATGTGCAAGGGCACTCGCCGGACGAGCGCAAGACGGTGGCTGGCAAAAAAGACGTTTCCATCCTCGAAGTGCATCCGATCGGCAACTACGCCGTGCGCCTAGTCTTCGATGACCGGCATTCGACGGGCATTTACAGCTGGGATTATCTGCTCACGCTCGGTCGCAACGAGGCGGCCTTGTGGCAGGAATATTTGGACGAGCTCGCCGGCAAGGGGCTCAAGCGATGACTCGCACCAATCGCCGCTGGCTTCTTGCGACCTATCCTGACGGCATGCCCACTGCAGCGAATTGGAAGCTCGACCTGCAGTCCGTGTCGGACCCTGGCCCCGGGCAAATCCTTGTGAAGGCGAAATGGCTTTCCGTCGATCCCTACATGCGCGGGCGCATGAGCCGCGCCGCCAGCTATACGCAAGGCATCGATCTCGGGGATGTGATGCAGGGTGGCGGCGTTGGCGAGGTGGTGGCGAGCAATCACCCGGCGTGGAAGATCGGCGAGATCGCCGAAAGCATGAGCTTTGGCTGGCAGGAGTGGTCGGTGCTCACGCCGGGACTGCCTGGCGCTGCCGGGGTCAACCGGATCGATGCCGCGATGGCGCCGATCGAGAGCTCGCTCTCCTGGCTCGGAATGCCCGGGCTCACCGCCTATTTCGCATTGCTCGAAGTCGGCCGTCCGCGCCCCGGCGAGACCGTCATTGTTTCCGCAGCTTCGGGAGCGGTCGGCCAGATTGTCGGGCAAATCGCAAAGCTCGCCGGCTGCCGTGCGGTGGCGATTGCCGGCGGGGACGACAAGCTGCAATGGTGCCGCGACATCGGCTTCGATGCAGGCATCAACTATAAGAAGTCATCCGATCTGGTCGCGGACGTGAAGCGGGCCTGTCCGGATGGCGTTGATGTATTCTTCGACAATACCGCCGGGCACATTCACGACGCCGTGATGAAAAACCTTGCGGTCGGCGCCCGCGTGGTGATCTGCGGGCGCGTTGCGCTCGCGTCGCAGTTCGGCAAGCCCGATATCGGGGAGCGGTTCATGGGGCAGCTGCTTGTTACGCGAGCAAGCATGCACGGATTTATCGTGTTCGACTGGTGGCACCGGCGCGAGGAGGCGCTGCATCGGCTCGCGCAGTGGAGCCGCGCCGGCCAGCTTCGCTTCAAGCACGACGTGCTCGACGGCATCGAGCGCATGCCGGAAGCGTTTCTGCGGCTGCTCACCGGCAAAAACTTCGGCAAGCAGCTGGTCCGGATCATCTGATCTGCAGAGCCCGCGTGCGCGAAATCGGCCTGCCTGCCAGGTTGTACCGGCTCGCACGCGTTTTTGCGCACCCTACGGCAGATTCGATATTGTGACGCGCTGCAGAACGCGCATGGACCAGGATGTAAATGCGCAGCCGCCGGTTCTGGATGATGTGGGTCGGCTACCTTGGGGCGGCTGCGCTCTGGTATGCGAGCGTGAAATGGCTGCCGCTGCAGGCCTTCCGCCGCCTGCCCGACCCAATCTCGGTGCTCACCGAGTGGCTCAGCCCCAATCCCACCTTCGGCATCTCGGTTTTCACGCAACCGTATTACCTGCACATCCTGCACAGCACCTATCGGGCGACAGCGGCATTCCTGCTCGCCGTGCTCCTGGGCGTGCCGCTCGGAATCGCCATGGGCTGGAGCAGGAGCTTCCACCAATACGCATCGTCGCTGCTTGCACTCCTGCGGCCGGTGCCGCCGCTCGCATGGGTGCCGCTTGCAATCCTGCTTTTTTCAGGCGTCGAATCCGCCGTGATCTTTGTCACGTTCCTGGTCGCGTTCTTTGCCACCACGCTCAATACCCTCACCGGCGTCAAATCGATCGACCAGGATTATTTCCGCGCCGCCAGCTGCCTGGGCGCGACACGCAAGGACCTGCTGTTTGACGTCGTCATACCGGGCGCGTTGCCAAACATTTTCACCGGCCTGCAGATCGCCATGGGGGCGGCGTGGTTCTCGCTCGCCGCGGGAGAGATGATCGCGGCGCAGTACGGCCTCGGATTTCTGATCATGGAGTCCTACAACCTCATTCAGTTTCCGACGATCGTGATTGCAATGGCTACGCTCGGCATCATTGGCTTTGTCAGCAGCGCGCTCATTCGCGTGCTGGGCAACCGTCTCATGCGCTGGCGGGCGCACAGCCTCGGATTGGCGTAATGACGGTGCCCGCCACCGAAATGCCATTTGCGTCCCCTGCTCCCCTGTCGATGGATTCTTCGCCCGGCGCGTCCGTATCAATTCGCGCTGTGGGCAAGACATACGATCCGGACAGGGCAGCCGTGGAAGCGCTCAGGAGCTGCAGCGTCGAGGTCGAGGCCGGCGCGTTCGTCGCCATCGTGGGACCTTCGGGTTGCGGCAAGAGCACGCTCCTCAACATGATCGCGGGCTTCGATACGCTCAGCAGCGGCGAAATCTATATGGATGGTCGGCTCCTGGCGGCGCCCGAGCTTCCCCCGCGACCCGGGCCCGACCGCGTGGTCGTCTTCCAGAACGGCGCGCTCTTTCCCTGGAAGACCGTGCTGCAGAATGTCGGCTACGGACCGGTGCGACAGAAGGTGCTCACCCGCACACAGGCGCGCACGAAGGCGACCGACCTGCTGCGTCAGTGCGGGCTCGAAACGGTTGCGGCGTCCTATCCGGCGCAGCTTTCATCCGGAATGCAGCGCCGCGTGGAGATCGTGCGCGCGCTCATGAACGACCCGAAAGTGCTGCTCCTCGACGAGCCGTTCCGGGCGATGGATACCGTGTCGAAGACGACCATGCACCAGCATCTCCTCGACATGTACCGGATGTGCCGCAAGACCATCGTTTTTATTACCCACGACCTCGAGGAGGCAATCTATCTCGCCGACAGGGTAATCGTGATGACCACGCGCCCGGCAACCATCAAGCTTGAAATCGACGTGACATTGCAGCGGCCGCGTCATCCAAAAATGTTGTTTTCGCGAGAATACCTCGAGTTGAAGCGTGAAGCCGCCGAGAGCGTGCACGAAGAAGCCAGAAAGGCATTCGAGCGCGGGGAGCGCGAGCAGGCGTGATCGAGAGCATGCCACGTCCTGATCGCATTCCCTCAGCTGCTCGTGCCCGCGAAAGCGGGCACCCAGCCTTTTCTGGATTCCCGCTTGCGCGGGAATGAGCGGGAAATGTGGTCGACGTGCGGGACAGACTAGCGTCTTCAGAGGAATCGACGTCGGCGATTCTGCCCCGGCTCGGACCGCGAACGCGTCCGGCTTTCCGCCGGCGCCGCTGGCGCATGAACTGGCGCGGGGCGGCATCCGTGATCGCATTCGTGCTGCTGTGGGAGCTGCTGGTCCGCCTTCGGGTGGGAGGATTCGAGGGCATACCGACGCTCGCCGATGTGTTGCGCTCCTTCTGGGACAAGTATCTGACCAGTGCGCGCTATTGGGAGTCGTGGCTGGTGAGCTTCGAGCGCGTGGCTTACGGATTCGCGCTGGCGCAGTTGATCGGCATTCCGCTCGGCCTTTTGCTCGGCACCCGCAGGCTGTTTCACGAGATCGTCTATCCGGTGATCGAGCTGCTGCGGCCCATTCCACCGCTCGCCTGGGTGCCGCTTTCCATCCTGTTCTGGCCCACGGCCGAGCTCTCCATCATCTTCATCACATTCATCGGGCCGTTTTTCATCATCGTGATCAACGTGCACGATGCTGTTCGCGGCATGCGCAAGGAGCATTTGTGGCTCGCGCAGTCCTTGGGCGCCACGCGCAGCTACGCCTTCCGCCGGATCATCCTGCCGGCCGTGATTCCCTCCATTGCGGTCGGCATGACATTGGGCATCGCCGTGACCTGGAATGTGGTGATCGCGGCCGAGATGATTGCAAGCGACGTCGGGCTCGGCCGCCTGACCTGGGAAGGCTATGTCAGCCACACTGCCACGACCGTGATCGTCGGCATGATCAGCATCGGCATCGCTGGCTACCTGTCGACCCTGGTGGTGAGCTATGCGGAAAGAAAACTGATGCCCTGGCAATTGTGACGGAGCCCTTTTTCCGCTCATTCCCGCGTAAGCGGGACTCCAACAAGAACTGGGTCCCCGCTTTCGCAGGGACGAGCGGCTGCGTCAGTGCCTGAAAAGCAGAATATGCCCGCACTCTAGCGGGGGAACATCATCCTCATGGCGGAAAGGAAACTGTCCGGACACGTGAAGGCGGTCGGCCTGTGCAAGCGGTATCAGCAACCATCACAGCCGCCGGTACAGGTGCTCGAGGACTGCTCTTTCGAGATCGAGCCCGGCAGGCTCACCGTGCTCATGGGCGTCTCCGGAACCGGCAAGAGCACGCTTGCCTGCATGCTCGCCGGATACCTGCGGCCGGACCGAGGCATCTTGACCATAGACGAGCGACCGGTCGACGGCGCCGGGCCCGACCGCATAATGGTGTTTCAGGAGACGGCGCTATGGCACTGGATGACCGTGCTCGACAATGTTCTGTTCGGGCCGCTGGCATCGGCGTCCATGCCCAGGAACGAAGCCAAGGCAAGAGCCCTCGCTCTCCTGAGCAAGTTCGGCCTGCTCGATTTCAAGGACAAATATCCGGGACAGCTCTCCGGCGGAATGAAGCGGCGCGTCGAGCTCGCGCAGGCGCTCATCAACAACCCCAATCTGATGATCCTGGACGAGCCGTTCAGGGGTCTCGACATCATGACGCGCGAGCTCATGCAGGAATATTACCTGCAGCTGTTCGAGGAGACGCGGCTCACCACCCTGTTCATTACCTCGGATCTCGAGGAAGCGATCTTTCTCGGCGACCAGGTGCTGGTGCTGTCCGGCGCGCCGGCGAAGATCGTCAAGGTCGTCGAAGTGGACCTGCCTCATCCGCGAAAGTTCGAAGTGCTGATCAGCAGCCATTATCTCACAATCAAGGAGGAGCTGATGACCGCTCTGTACGGCGCTCGCGCGGCAGACCAGCTTGCGTCCATGAGTTTGGGGCAGGGTGATCGCATGTGCTAGCACCGCCATCCGGGAAAGAGGAGAGGAGGGGATACAAATGAACAGCATGGCAAGAGTGGCAGGCCTGCTTGTGGCGGCGATGGTTGCCTCCGCGTTTTCGCGTCCGGCCTCGGCAGCGGAGCCGGTCCAGATCACCTATGGCTATCATCCGTATTGGACAGGCGCCTGGTACGGCGTGATCGTGAAAAAGCAGGAGCTGTGGAAGAAATATCTGCCGCCCGGAAGCACGGTAAAATTCGAACCCCACCTCACGGGCCCGCCGATGATCAACGCGATGCTCGCCGACAAGATGCAGATCGGCACCATGGGCGACATGCCATCGCTCGTGCTCTCCACCAAACAGAAGATCGCCGACGTGCGCCTTGTCTCCGTAACGATGTTCAGCAACGGGCAGACCTGCAACAAGTTTCTGGTGGGGAAGAGCGCGCCGCAGTTCACCGACTACAACGAGGCCATGAAATGGATGAGCGGCAAGCCGTTTGCGTATCACAGGGGCACATGCGCGAACCGCGCCACCGAGTCGCTCATCGCCAAGGGCGTGTTCAAGCCTTCCGAGATCCTGGTCATGCCGATCGAGGTGATCGCATCGAATTTCGAGGCCGGCAAGCTTGCGGCAGGCATCATGTGGGAGCCGCACGCGCGGCGCCAGGTGGAACTGGGCAACGCGCGCTACGTGGCGACCGGAGCGCCCTGGCACGAGCTCGATGCGAATTTCACCTCCATGCGGCAGGACTTTATCGAGAAGCACCCCGATGCTGCGCTGGGCTGGCTGAAGGCGGAGATCGAAGGCCTGCAGTTTCTCATCAACAATCCGCGCGAAGCTGTAAAAATCATTACCGGCGAGCTTACCGGTTATGACGAGAAGACCGTGTGGGCGGCGCTGTACGAAGCCAATCCGCCGTCGATCGGCGGCGATCCGGTCAATTACGTCGCCAAGCTCGCTTTCGACGACGACGTCATGGGACTGATGACGACCGGCTACCGTTTCCTGCATTCGATCAAGGTGATCGAGTCGCCGGAGATGCCATCGAACGCGATCAATCCCGAGCCGCTCAAGCGTGCGATGCAGGAGCTCGCTGTCAAGGCGCCGCTCGGACAAATCCGTGGCGAGCCGCGCACCGCATTCCAACAATAACGTTGCATAAGCGTAGCCGTCTCCCCTGCTCACCGAATAGGAGCGTTGCATCTTGATCAACGACTGTCTCGGGCTCGCGCACGCACGGGCGGTGTGGGATTTCACCACCGGCGATGCCCGGCGTTTCTGCGACCGGCTCGAGCTGGCGATCGATGCAATGGAACAGTTCAATCAGCAAAATATCGCCCCCGATTTTGTTCTGCTGCTGCACGGTGCCGCGACCCAGTTCGCGGCGCGCACGCTTTCCGGCTCCAAGTTCAAGGAGCCGCCGGGTGAGCACTTTTCCGCGGCGCATGAGCTGCTCCGGCGATTTGCCGCCGGCGGCGGGCGTGCCGTGGCCTGTCGCATTGCCATGGAGCGCTCTGGCATCGCGCCGGAGAACATCCTCGACTGCGTCGACATCGAGCGCAATGTGTTTGTGAATTCCGTCGCGCTGCAGAATCGCGGCTACGCCTACATCCCGATCTCCTGAAATACGGATATCGCGCAAGAAAGAACGGGTAAGCCTCCATGCAGAATCTGTTAGCGCGCGCGGAGCG